>NZ_JAEIMH010000038.1:5922-71223 GCF_016464295.1 Streptomyces sp. N35
CCCCGAGGGGCAGGCCCGGCCCCCGGCGCTTGGGGTCCGGGTCCGACGCGACCCCCTCGGCGCCGGCCTCCACCGCGACGGTGGCGCAGGAGGCCGGGGCGGCCACCTCGTCGGGCAGCTCGTCCGGTATGACGACGATCGCCGTACCGGGACGCAGGACGCAGTGGGTGGCGAACCCGCCGGTCAGCGGGGCGAGTTCGTCGAGGAGCTCATGTCCGTACTTGAACAGGGCCCGGCACTTCTGGGTGAGTCCGCGCCCGCACCGGTCGCAGTCGCCGCAGGACGCGGTGACCGACCAGACGACCCGGAGGCCGGGGACGAGCGGCGTACCGCCCTGGCTGGGGAGAGCTTGGGCGAACACGTCACCGCCTACGGCGAGCACCGTGCCGACCTGCTCGTGTCCGAGCACGCTCGGCGCGGGTGCGGTGCGGCGCCCGGTGGCCGTGTGCAGGTCGCTGCCGCAGACGGTCGCGAGGTCGATCCGGACGAGGACCTCACCCGGGCCGGGCTCGGCCGCCCCCCTCGTATCGACAAGGGTGAAGGGTAGTCCGGGCCCGTCCCAACGCGCGTACCGCACAAGGAGATCCGTCACGACAGCCGCGCCCGTACGAGAGCCGACAGGCGGTCCACCGCGATGATCAGCACGAGCACCACGATGATGTGGGTGAGCATCTCGTCGAACTTGAAGGTCCTGATGGACTGGTTGATCAGGAAGCCGATACCGCCGGCGCCGACCAGACCGAGGACGAGCGAGGACCGTACGTTGACATCGAAGCGGTACATCAGCAGCCCGGTGAGCTGCGGGGTCACCATCGGAAGCAGCGCGTGCGAGGCGACCTGGATCCGGCCGGCGCCGGCCGAGCGGAGCGCGGTGGCGGGCCCCGGGTCGACGTCCTCGATCGACTCGGCCCACAACTTGCCCATCACACCGACGTTGTGGCACACCAGCGCGAGCACACCCGGGAACGGGCCGAGGCCCACGGCCGTCACGAAGACCAGCGCGAAGACGATCTCGGGGACGGCCCGCAGGAAGGACAGGACCGAGCGCGCCGACTGGTAGACGTAACCCGGCGCCATGCCCCGGGTCGCGAGGAGCGCGAGCACCAGCGAGGCCGGCACCGACAAGGTGGTGCCGAGCAGACCGATCCACAGGGTGGTCCGCGCGCCTTCGAGGCTGGGCTTGAGCACCTCCCAGGAGAGGTTCGGCGGGAAGGCCTCGCCGAGGAAGTCCACCATGCCCTGCCAGCCTTCGGCGAAGGCGGTCACGGACATGCCGGTGGTGTTCCAGGCGAAGACATGGGCGGCCACGACCACGGCCGTGATCACCAGACCGATGATCTTCCGCTTCGGCTGCCGGGGCTTCGGCGGGACGGTCTGCTTGCGGACCTCCTGCTGCAGGACGGTCATCACACGGTCTCCGCGCTCTGTGTCTTGATCGGACCAGTCGGGGCGATCGGGGTGATCGGGGCGATCGGGCTGTACAGATGGTCGACCGGTTGATCGGGCGCGCCCTCGAGCGCCACATGCCCGTCGCGCATCCCGACGACCCGGTCGGCGTGCCGGGCGGCGAGCGCCGGCTGGTGCAGTACGGCGAGCACCGCCATGTCCTCGTCGTGCGCGAGCTCCGCGAGCAGCGCGAGGACCTGTTCGGAGGCGGCCGGGTCGAGGGCCGAGACCGGCTCGTCCGCGAGCAGCACCTTCGGCCGCTGGCACAGCGCGCGGGCCACGGCGACCCGCTGCTGCTGGCCACCGGAGAGGCTGCCCGCCTTGTCGTGCGCCCGGTCGGCGAGCCCGACCCGGTCGAGGCAGGCCATCGCCTCCTCCTTGACCTCGGCCGGGAACAGCGCCGGCACAAGGGACTTGTGCAGCGGCAGGCGGCCGAGCGCGCCCGCGCACACGTTGTCGAGGACCGAGCGCCTCCGTACGAGATGGATGTGCTGGAAGATCACGGCGATGTCGAGCCGGCCCGCGGGCTCGCCCCCGACCAGGACCTCGCCCGCGGTCATGGGCTGCAGACCCGCGGCGGCACGCAGGAGTGTGGACTTGCCGCACCCGTTGGCGCCGAGGACGGCGAGCAGTTCGCCGCGCCCGACGGTGACATCCACGCCGTACAGCACCTGCTGTGTGCCGTAATGCACCTTGATCCCGGTCAGGGCGAGCATCAGACGTCCTTCTCGCTCAGGTCGAGGTCCTCGGCGAGGTCGAACAGCGGCTGGTAGGTCTTGTTGTCGACCTTGATCAGCGGTCCCGCGGGGTCCACGTCGAGCAGCTTGCCGATCTCGGCGACCTTGTCGGCGGGCAGTTCGAGCAGCGCCTTCTGCAGGGCTTGCTTGAACTCCGGGTCCATGTCGCCGCGTACCGTGATCGGGTCGTTGGGGATCGGGTCCGAGGTCCACACCTGGCGGAACTTCGCCTGGTCGAACGTGCCCTCCTCGGTGGCGACGGCGAGCTGCTGCGAGTTGATCTCGGCGGCGTCGACCTTGCTGTTGGTCAGGGCGAGCAGCGCCTCGGGGTGACCGCCCGCGTAGTCGACCTTGACGTCCTTCTCGGCGAGACCGGCGTCCGCGATCGCCTGGCGCGGCAGCGCGTCGCCGGAGGTGGAGCCGGGCGAACCGAGCGCCAGGGACTTGCCCTTGAGGTCCTTGACGGACTTGATGTCCGAGTCCTTGGGGACCCATATGCCGGCGGTGTACGTGGAGAGCTTGCCCTCGGCGTCACCGAACGAGGCGAGCGCCTCGGCGTCGGCGCGCTTGCTGGCGAAGACGTAGCCGAGCGGGCCGAACATGCCGATGTCGAGCTTGCCGTTCTCCATGGCGAGCACCTCGGCCGAGTAGTCCTCGGTGATGGTGAGTTCGACCGGGCAGTCGAGCTGCTTGCTGAGGCCGTCGGCGAGGGCCTCGGCTGCGGGGGTCAGCTTGGAGGGGTCCTCGAACGGCTCGACGCCGAACCGGATCTTGCCGCCCGGGCAGGTGGCCGAAGCCTTCCCGCTGTCGGTGCCGTCATCGCTGCCGCAGGCGGCGGTGAGGGCCAGGGAGGCGACGAGAACGCCGGCGAGGGTGAGTCGGCGCAGGGACATGGTGGTCTCCGGGGTGAGAGAGCAGGAAAGGCAGGAAGAGGGGTGGGCGGCCCGTGCACAGGGCCCCGGGCCGCCCGGCCGGAAAGGTGGGGCTAACGCGCCATCGACTCGAACGCCGCGATGGCGTCGGGGAGTTGGGCGACGGAGGGCAGGACGTGCGTGGCGCCCGCGTGCTTCAGAGTCGGCTCGTCATGGGCGCCGGTCAGGACCCCGGCCACCAGACCGGCCCCGGAGCGGACGCCGCTGAGCATGTCGTACGCGGTGTCGCCGGCCACGGCGATCTGCCGCACCCCGTCCACGGCGCCGGTGCGCAGGAACGCGGCGAGCACCATGTCGGGGTAGGGGCGGCCGCGGCCCGCGTCGGCCGGGCACAGGGTGCGGTCCACCAGGTCGTGCCAGCCGAGTGCGGTGAGGATGGCGTCCTGGGTGGTACGGGCGAACCCGGTGGTCAGGACCACGGTCCGCCCTTCGGACTTGAGGCGGCCGATGGCCTCCTCGGCGCCCGGCAGCGGCGCGATCCTGCCGCCGTCGACAAGTTCCCCGTAGGCCTGCTCGAACGAGACGTTGGCGAGCTGCGCCTTCTCCTCGTCCCCGAACAGCGCCCGGAAGACGGTGATCTTCGATTCGCCCATGGTGTCGCGTACGTACCGCAGCTTCTCGGCGTGGTCGGCCGAGCCCGGCTCGACGCCGAGCCGCTCGGCGGCCTTGCCGGAGGCCTGCTCCACCAGACCGCCCTCGGCGACGGTGGGGCCGGCCATGGCGGGGGCGACGGGATCGAGGTGCGGGGTGGTTCGTCATATGGCTCACCATCCGAGGGAGTTGGCCGTGGTCTCGGCGATCGCCGGTGAACAGGTCATGCCGCGCCCACCGGGCCCGGTGACGAGGGTGACGCCCTCGCGCAGCCGCTTGCGGTGCACGATCGGATCCGCGCCCCTGGTCTGCGCGTACACGCCGGCCCAGCGTCGGCGGATCTTCGGCAGCGGCCGCCCGAGCAGCCCCTCGGCGACCTTCACCAGGTGCTCGTACGGGTCCTCGACGGTGTCGAAGGCGAAGGGGTGCTCGTACTCGTGGGTGTCGCCGATGGTCAGCGAGCCGTCGAGGCGCTGCACCATGAGCAGCTGCATCTTGTGCGCGGCCGCGACCTCGGGCTGCGCCTGGCCGGAGTTGAGCGCGTCGAGGGCCTCGCCCGCGTACGCCGGGTAGTAGCGGAAGCTGTCGGCATCGGCGACCGTCGTGGTCAGTTCCTCGCCCAGCGGGTCGGTCTGCATCATCTGCAGGCGGACCTTGCGCACCGGAAGGTCGGGGTCGAGTTCGCGGATCAGCCCGCTCAGCCAGGCACCGGTCGCCAGGATCACGTGGTCGCCGTGGTGGATGTCCCCGTGGTCGTCGCGGACGGCGTTCTCTCCGACCACGTCGCGTATCTCGCGTCCGGGCAGGAAGGTGTAGCGGCCGGTGGCCGCGAGCGCCTCGCGCAGGGCGAGCTGCGCGGTGCGCGACTCGACGGCGGCGTCCTGCTCGCAGTACAGCGCGGCCTCGAACCCGCCCCGCAGCGCCGGGTTCAGCGCCCGCGCCTCGGTGGCACTCAGCAGCTTGAACCCGCGCGCACCGGCGTCCGCGCGGGCCACCGCGGCTTCCGCCACGGCCAGTTCGGCGGCGGTACGTACGGGAGTCAGCGACCCGTTCGCGCGAAAGCCCACCTTCGGGACGCGGGCGCCGATCTCCTGCCACAGCTCGCGGGCGCGCAGCGCGACCTCCAGCTCGGGCCCCTGGGCGCGCCCGCCCACCCACACCAGACCGAAGTTTCGCAGGGACGCTCCGCGCGCCTCGGCCTCCCGCTCGATCTGGACGACCTCATGGCCGCGCTCGACGGCCTGCCAGGCGTGCATCGTGCCGATGACTCCGCCGCCTACAACGATGACTCTCATGGCCCATACGGTCCGGGGGGCGCATGACCCGGACCGGTCCTGTCGGCAACGGGACGGTGAACGACCCCCCAAGCTTGGACTAGACCCGTTATCTTTACGTTACCAAACGAGGCGCCGCACCATCTCCTATCCCTGCACCCCGAGTTGAGCCGTGAAGCTGAACCGGTCCCCGCGGAACAAGGTGCGCACCCGCTCCAGCCGCTCCCCGTCGGCGTCCCGCGAGATCCGGTGGATCAGGAGCATGGGCAGGGCGGGCGGCGTCCCGATGAGCAGCGCCTCGCGCGGGGTGGCGAGCACCGTCTCGATCCGCTCCTCGGCCGCCCCGAACCCGATCCCCAACTCCTCACGCAGATAGGCGTAGAAGGAGGAGTCGGGCTCGAAGTCCCGGTCGAGACGCGGCACTCGGGCGACGGTCACATACGTACTCTCGAGCCCGACGCGCTCCTCGTCGGCGAGCAGCACGCGCTCCAGGTGCCATACGGGCTCGCCTCGCTGGGCGCCCAGTTCCCGGGCAAGGGTTTCCGGACACGGAAAGCGGTCGAGCGAGATGAGCGTCCGGCCGGGCCGGCGCCCCTGCCGGCGCACCCCTTCCGTATAGCTCGCGAGCGCGAGCGGCTGCTCCAGCTTGGGCCCCGCGGCGACGGTCCCGCGCCCGGCCCGCCGCAGCCGCCCTTCGAGCACGAGCTCCCTGAGCGCCTGCCGCACGGTCTCGCGGGCCACCTCGTAGCGCAGCGCCAAGTCGCGTTCGGCGGGAAGGGGTTGGCCCTCGGAAAGGCCCTCGACCAGTTCACCGATCCGGGCCTTCACGGCGTAGTACTTGGGGATCCGTCCGTGCTCGGGAATCCCGGCTCTGACGGGGGCTCCGGGGTGCTGGTCGTTCGGGTAGTCCACGGGGGAACCCTATGCGCACCCGCACACGAAGCGGTGCCCGTGCCTTCGGCTGGAAAGGCACGGACACCGCTTTCGGACGGTGGCGGGTCGGCTGGTCAGCGCCGTCGGAACCGGCGCCGAGATCCCACCACAAGAGCTCCGCCGCCGAGGAGGAAGGCGCCGGCGGTAGCCCCAAGCCCGAGCAGCGAGTCGTCGCCGCTCCGGCCTGTCTTTGCGAGTTCCTCCGGGGTGCGCGCGACACCCTTCCTGGAACTCCCCGAAATATCGAAGACGTAGTCCTCGGACTCCCCCACCCACTCGCCGTCGTCCTCGCGCCGCTGCACCACGGCGAGGCTCGCGGTGACGCGGTTGGCCCCGGTGTCGGCCGTGAACCGCAGCCGCACCGGCACGGTCACCGACTCGCCCGCGGGGATCGAGAACCCGCCGAACCCGTCGTCGAAGACCCCGACGTGCTCGTCGACGTCCGTCCGCTCGAACGGAACCGGATGCCACTTTCCGTCCGGCGTCCGGAACTCGAACTCGGCCTGCGCGGACTGCAGATCACGGTCGCGGTCGAGGAAGACGATGATCGGGTGGATGTTGCGGCAGGTGTCGTCCGAGGTGTTGGTCAGCTCCACCGACCAGTTCTCGAAGCCACCGCCCGGGTGGTACGTGGTCGGCCCGGGGTTGATCGACGACTCGATCGGGAAGTCGTCGCTATCCTCGGCGGAACACGTGGACTGCAGACCGGCCGCGGTGTCGGTGAGCCCCTGCTTGGGCACGGGCTGGACGGCGGGCTGCCGCGGCTGCTCAACGCTGGTGACCACGGGGGTGTTGCCCGTGCCCGAGTCGGTGTCTGCGCCTGTGTCGGTGCTGTCGGACGTGTCGGTGCTGTCGGTGGCGTCAGCGCTGTCGGTGGCGTCAGCGCTGTCGGTGCCGTCGCCGGAGTCGACTGCCGGGATCACGGAGGTGCCGGTGTCGGTGGCGGTGGTGTCGGTCGCGTCACCGGCATCGGTGGCGTCAGTCGCGTCGCCCGTGTCGGCGGTGTCGGCGGTGTCGGCGGCATCCGTCGCGTCACCGGCATCGGCGGTGTCCGTCGCGTCCGAGCCGGTGTCCGTACCGGAGGTGTCCGTGGAGTCCCCGGTCGCGTCCGGCTCACCCACGGCGCCGACGTCCTCACCGGTTCCGAGGTCGGTCGCGGCGTCCGCATCCGTCGAGGAGTCCGAGGCATCCGCCGCATCCCCGGCGTCCGCGGGGGCCGCGGGGGCGCCGGCATCCGAGGCGTCCGCGGCATCCGACGAATCCGCCGCCCTCGTCTCACAGTCCTGAGCCGTCCCAAGGACCGCAAGGCTCAGGCAGTTGGTCGTTCTGAGCAGCGGATCGTCATCTGCCGACGCCGGCACCGCGACCACCGCAGGGGAGAGTGCCGCGGCGGTGACGCCGACAGCGAGAACACTGCGCAGTCGCATGGAGGAGACCTTTACGGAGCACGGAACAGAGGGACCCACCCACGCACCGATCCATGGAACAAGCCCGCACGCCCCGGGCAACCAGGACATGCGAACCTCCGGCCGAATCAGCCGTAAGTGGCGTGCGTGACCCTGCCACGCGCGCGCGGCCTCTCGCGCGCGCCACGGCCCCGTGGGGCCGAATGGCCGCCAAATGCCCCTCTATCAGCCCAGTTTCCGTCAATTCCGATTGGCGGGAAAGGCCACATTCGCTCGCCCGAACAGGGGCGCAAGGACCAGTTGTGCGGCCCCTTCGGCCACCAGCCGTCCGCCCCCTTCGGCCTCCCGCACCGGCACCTCGACCGTCGGCCGCGCACGCCCGCGGACCACGTCCGAGACACCCCGTACAAAAATCTCCGGGGCCCGCTCGACCGTGCGGCCACCGAGAAGTACGAGGTCGATGTCGAGCAGCCCGACGAGATTCGCGGCGCCTTCGCCCAGCACCCGCGCCGCCCTCCCGAGCTCGCCGGCGGCGACCGCTTCGAGGCAGAGCGCCTCGATGCAGCCGCGGTTGCCGCAGGAGCAGGGGGCGCCGTCCAACTGCAGCACCTGGTGGCCGAATTCGCCCGCCCCCGTGCGATCTCCCCTATATAGAGCACCGCTCAGGACGAGACCGGACCCAAGTCCCGTACCGAGATGGAGATACGCGAACGCACCGCCGCCGGAGGGGCGGGCCAGGGCCAGTCCGAGCGCCGCCGCATTGGTGTCCTTGTCGACGACGACCGGCGCGCCGAGGCGCTCGGCCAGCGCGTCGCGCAGCGGGAAGCCGTCCCACTCGGGGAAGCCGGTCACCTGGTGGAGGACCCCGCTGCGGTGGTCGAGGGGGCCCGGCAGGGCGACACCGACGCCGAGAACGGATTCGCGTACGGCGGTGAGCGCTGCGACCTCGCGGGCCACGGCGGTGAGGACCGCATCCGAGCCGGCGCCCAGATCCAGGGGGGCGGCGCGCTCGGCGACCACCGCACCCGAGAGGTCCATGAGCACCGCGACGAGCGCGTCCCGGTCGAGGTGGATGCCCACCGCGTGCCCGGCCCCGGGTGCCAGGCGCAGGACGGTGCGCGGCTTGCCGCCGGTCGAGGCCCTGCGGCCCGCCTCCGCGGCGAGGCCCTCGTCCCGCAGCCGTCCGACGATCTTGCTGACGGCCTGCGGGGTGAGCCCGGTCCGCTCGGCGAGCTCGAGGCGGCTGATGCCCTCCTCGCCCGCGCCGCGCAGCAGGTCGAGGACGAGCGCGGCGTTGTGTCCGCGCAGGGCAGGGAGGTTCACGCCTGGGGTGCCGGTATGCGGTGAGATGGGGTTCACGCCCCCCATTCTCCTGTTCGCTTGCACTTTGGCAACAGCGTTGTTTAAGTAGAAGCATGACTTCCACGCTCAGGGTCGGCCTCGTCGGCTACGGCCTCGCCGGTTCCGTATTCCACGCCCCGCTGATCGCCGCGACCGAGGGTCTGACGCTCGACACGGTGGTCACGTCCAACCCCGAGCGCCAGGCTCAGGCGCGCGCCGAGTTCGGCGACGGGCTGCGTTTCGCCGCCTCGCCGGACGAGCTGTGGGCGCGGGCCGACGAGCTCGACCTGATCGTGATCGCCTCGCCGAACAAGACCCACGTCCCCCTCGCCACGGCCGCGCTCAAGGCCGGTCTGCCGGTCGTCGTGGACAAGCCGATCGCCGGTACGGCCGCCGAGGCCCGTGAGCTCGCGGCCCTGGCCGACGAGCGCGGACTGCTGCTCTCGGTCTTCCAGAACCGCCGCTGGGACAACGACTTCCTGACCCTGCGGAAGCTGATCGCCGACGGTGAGCTCGGTGAGATCCAGCGCTTCGAGTCCCGTTTCGAGCGCTGGCGTCCGCAGCTCAAGGGCGGCTGGCGTGAGTCGGGCAACCCCGAGGAGATCGGCGGTCTGCTCTACGACCTCGGCAGCCATGTCGTCGACCAGGCGCTGACCCTGTTCGGCCCGGCGGTCCAGGTGTACGCGGAGGCCGATGTGCGCCGCCCGAACGCCGAGACCGACGACGACACCTTCATCGCGGTGACCCACGCGAACGGGGTGCGCTCGCACCTGTACGTCTCCGCCACCACCGCCCAGCTCGGCCCGCGTTTCCGTGTGCTCGGCTCGCGTGCCGGTTTCGTCAAGTACGGCCTCGACCCGCAGGAGGCGGACCTGAAGGACGGCGAGCGCCCGTCCGCCGACGGCACCTGGGGCACCGAGCCCGAGTCTCTGTGGGGCCGCGTCGGCTCCGGTGAGTCCCCGCTGACCGGCGGCGGCCGCCCCGAGCCCAGCCTGGCGGGCGACTACCCCGCGTACTACGCCGCGGTCGCCGCCGCCGGACGGGGCGGCGCCCCCCACCCGGGCACCCCACACGAGGCGGCCGGCGCCCTCGACGTCCTGGAAGCGGCCCGACGTTCGGCCCGCGACGGTGTGGCGGTGCAGCTGTGAGCGCCCCCACCGTCGAGGAGCTCGAGGCACAGGAACAGCGCCTTGTCCTGGACCACTTCACGCATGACGACGCCTGGGAACTGGGCTCGATCCTGGTGAAGATGGCGCGCGAGCGCCGGGCCCCGGTCGCCATCGACATCCGCCGCGGCGGCCAGCAGCTCTTCCACGCCGCGCTGCCGGGCTCGACCCCGGACAACGACGCGTGGATCGACCGCAAGCGCCGGGTCGTGGAGCGTTACGGCTGCGCGTCGTTCCTGGTGGGAGCGCGCTTCCGGGCCAAGGGCACGACCTTCGAGGAGTCCTCGCGGCTCGACCCCGATACGTATGCCGCGCATGGTGGCGCGTTCCCGATCGCGGTGCGCGGGGCGGGTGTCATCGGGACCGTGGTGGTCTCCGGGCTTCCGCAGGCGGAGGACCACGCGATGGTGGTCGAGGCCCTGGAACGCTTCACCTCTTGAGTGCGTACGAGGATGGGGCGCCCTTTTCGCAAAGGGCGCCCCATCCTCGTATGCCGTGAAAGAACCGCTACGCGTCCTTGAGCTCCTGGCGCTGGCGGCCGAGACCCTCGATCTCCAGCTCCACCACATCACCGGCCCGCAGATACGGCTTGGGCTCCGGCTCGCCCATCGCGACACCCGCCGGCGTACCGGTGTTGATGATGTCGCCCGGGTAGAGCGTCATGAACTGGCTGACATAGCGCACCACTTCGGCGACCGGGAAGATCTGGTCGGCGGTGGAGCCGTCCTGCTTGAGCTCGCCGTTGACCCAGAGCTTGAGGGCGAGGGCCTGCGGGTCGGCGATCTCGTCCGCGGTCACGAACCAGGGGCCGAGCGGGTTGAACGTCTCGCAGTTCTTGCCCTTGTCCCAGGTGCCGCCGCGCTCGATCTGGAACTCGCGCTCCGACACGTCGTTGGAGACCGCGTATCCCGCGACGTGCGCGAGCGCCTCCTCGTGCGACTCCAGGTAGCGCGCGGTGCGGCCGATCACGATGGCGAGCTCCACCTCCCAGTCCGTCTTCACGGACTTGCGGGGGATGAGCACGGTGTCGTTCGGGCCGACGACCGTGTCCGCGGCCTTGAAGAAGATGATCGGCTCGGCGGGTATCTCGGCGCCGGTCTCCCGGGCGTGGTCGTGGTAATTGAGCCCGATGCAGACCACCTTGCCGATCCGCGCGAGCGGCGCACCGATGCGCTGCCCCTCGGCGTCGAGCACGGGGAGGGTCGCGGCGGCTTCCCGGATCCGGGTCAGCCTGGCCTCGTCGGCGAGGAGTTCGCCGTCGATGTCCGCGACGATCCCGGACAGGTCACGCAGGGTGCCGTCCTGGTCCAGCAGCGCCGGGCGTTCCGCTCCCGGGTTTCCGACTCGCAGCAGCTTCATCGTTCACTCTCCTGTGGTCGAAGGGTGCCGATGGGTTGCGGCCATCGGAGCTTTGGCCGATCCTCCAAGAAATAGGTCCAGCCCGCAATACCCCGTTCACGTACTGGACCGTCACAAGGTGTGATCTCTCGGGGCACTCCCCGGCACCCCCGACGCTCTCAGACGGCCGCCGCAAGGGCGGTCGGGGGCATGTCCCGGTAGAGGAAGTACCGTTCGGCGGCGCTCCATGTGGTGCTGGTCACCACGTACAGCGCGGCGGCGAGCGGGACCACGGCCACCGTGAACAGGGTCAGGAACGACATCAACGGCATGAACTTCAGCATCGCGCCCATTCCGGGCGGGGTTTCGGCACCCGCGGCCGGCGCGGTGGCCATCTGCAGCTTCGTACGCCGGTAGTTGAAGGTGGCCACGGCGGCCACGAGCACGAACAGCGCCACATAGACCAGACCCGCTCCACCGAAGAGCCCGCCGTCCGCCAGCGCGTCATGGAAACGCCCGCCGAGCGGTGCGGCGCCCAGGGTGTGGCCGAGCAGCGGGTTGGCCTCGCCGCCGATCTCCTGGTTGGAGAACAAGTGGTACATCAGGAAGAAAGCAGGCAGCTGCAGCAGGCTCGGCAGACAGCCGGACAGCGGCGAAACCCCTTCCTGCTTGTGCAGTTCGAGCATCGCCTTCTGCAGCTTCTCGGGGTTCTTGGCGTGCTTCTTGCGCAGTTCGGCGAGTTGCGGGGCGAGCTTGGTGCGGGCCTTCTGGCCGCGGGCCGCCGCACGCGACAGAGGGTGTACGGCCAGGCGTACGGCCATCGTGAACAGAATGATCGCCACCGCCACGGACGCGCCTTGGAACAGCGGGTGGAGCGCGTCGGCGAGCTGGTCGACCACGTCGGCGAAGCCACTGAAAACGGACATGCGGGGCCCCTTCGGGGAGTCTCGTCGTACCGGAAATGCCGGTGGACCGGCGGGTTTTCGGCGTGACGGACCGCGTAAGGGGGCAGGCAGATGCCCTGCTCAGATAAAGACGAGGATGGCTTACGCGGCCGTCGGGACGAGACGCCCCGGTGCTCGCGGACGCGAACGTCCCGCGGCGTCCGGATCGCGCTGCGGCAGGAAAGCCGTACGGTGCTCACGGTCGCGGATCGCGGTGCGCACCCGGGCCGGCTGCACGGCCGGCACGGAGCGCGAGGCGATCAGCGCGCTGACGGCGAGCGCGGTACCGGCCGCGGCGGTCGCGGCCAGGGCGACGGCGGCGGAGAGCGGGCCCGCGTCGGTGAGCAGCACCTGCGTCACGAGCAGGAGCAGCAGTCCGGTGACGCGCAGATCCTTGAACCTGTCGATCACGGCTGCCTCCTCTCGCGTATCGCGTACTGCTCTTGGCTGTCTGCTGCTCTTAGTCGCGTACTGCTCTTAGTCGCGCGCTGCTCGGTGATCGCGCGCTTCTCCTGAATCCTACGCGCCGGCCGGCTCGTCCACGAGGGGCTCTTTGGCCAGCACCGCACGGTTGGGACGTACGTCACGGTCCTTGGGCCCTGCCCAGGTGACCACGAGCGCCACCGCGATATTCGCGGCGAGAGCCACCAGCCCCGCGTTGATCCCCCACACCGGGTCGTTCTCCGTGAAGACCAGCGCACAGACGATCACGACCCCGACGGCCAGACCGCTCAGCGCCGCCGCCGTGGTGAGCCGGCGCCAGACCAGGCCGAGCAACAGCATCGGCAGGAGCTGTGCCATCCCCTCGTACGAGATGAGCGAGAGCCGGACGAGGGTGTTCGGGGCGGCATACGTCATGATCAGCGCGAGCGTGCCGGCGATCACGACCACCACCTGGGACGCGTTCTTCTGCCGCTCCTGACTGTGCAGCCGCGGTACGTGGCTCAGCACGCTCCTGCCCCACATCGTCCCGATGACCAGCATGAACACGGCCATCGGCACGATCGAGGAGAGCGCGGCCGCGACCCCGATGACCCCCACCGCCCAGGCGGGCAGCGAGTCCACGACCAGCTTGAAGAGCGCCAGATTCGAATCCGCGCCCGCGAGAGAGGGGACGACGAAGAGCGCCGCCATGCCGAGCAGCATCGGGACGAAGAGCAGGATGTTGTACGCGGGGAGCAGGATGGCGTTGCGGCGCAGGGCGTCGGCGTTGCGGGCGCCCAGGTAGCCGGCGACGGTGGTCGGGAAGATCACCACGGTGAAGGCGTTGAGCACGGTGGTCGAGGCGAACCAGGCCATCCCCAGACCGCTCTCGCCGTGCCCGGGAAGCGTCAGCCAGTCGCGCTTCTGCTCGACGAGGCGGTCGAGGAACGGCCCGTATCCATCGAAGTAGTGCAGCGGCACGTAGATCGCGAGGAAGGCGAGCGTGCCGATGACCAGCACGTCCTTGAGCACCGACACCCAGGCGCTGCCGCGGAGCCCGCTGACGACCACGAAGCCGGTGGTGATCGCGAAGGCGAGGAAATAGGCCCAGTTGAGGCTGATCGTGCCGTACGAGATGGTCGAGACGACCACGCCCATGCCGGTGATCTGCAGCTGGATATAGGGGAGAAGGAAGACCGTGGCGAGGACGGCGACGGCGGCGCCGAGCCAGGGCTTTCCGTAGCGGTGGCTGATCATGTCGGTGATGCCGACGAGTTGGTGGTCGCGGGCGTACGCCCAGAGCATCGGTCCGACCACGTAACCGACCGCGTAGCCGCAGGACATGTACGCGACGACGTACAGGACGGGTGCGCCGTAGTTGTATCCCCAGCCGGCGGCCCCGAGGTAGCTGAAGCTGGTGTAGCCCTCACCGGCCATCAGCACCCAGATGAACACGGCCCCGAGGCTCCGCCCGCCGACCGACCACTCGGCGAGCCCGCCCTGGCCGCCTCGGCCGCGGACGGCGAGCAGGCCGAGGGCCACGGTGGCCACCATGAACACGGCGAAGACGGTGGTGGCGATGGCGGCGTTCACTGCCCGGCCCTCGCCTTCCGGTCCCCGCGCCAGGTCATCCAGACGGCGAACGGGGTGAGCACGGTCGCTCCGATCAGCCAGGCGAAGAAGAACGGCAGCCCGAGGACGGTGGGTTCGACCCGGTTGACGAACGGCAGGGCGCCTGCGTACAGGACGAACGGGAGGAGCAGCCACAGGAGGTGGGGGCGAGCGATCACGCGAAGGAGCCTACGGGCCGGGCAACCGAATCCGGCGGAACGGTGGTCTGGAGGTCGAGGGGGTGCAGACATGAGAGCCGATGAAGAGGACGGCTACCGGGAGTTCGTCAGGGCGTCCTGGCCGCAGCTGGTGCGCACGGCGTATCTGCTGACGGGCGATCTCCACCATGCGGAGGATCTGACGCAGACGGCACTGGCCAAGGCGTACCGCTCGTGGCGCAAGGTGTCACGCACCAGCCGGCCCGAGGCGTACGTCCGCAGGATGCTGGTCACGTGCAACAGCGACCGGTTCCGCAAGCGACGCGTCGGCGAGCACCTCACGGCGATACCGCCGGATGTCGCGGGCCCCTATGACACCGCGGCACAGGTCGACGACCGCGGCAGTCTGCTGCGGGCGCTGGCCCAATTACCGCCCAGGCAACGGGCGGTGGTCGTGCTGCGGTACTGGGAGGACCTCTCGGAGAGCGAGGTGGCCGAGGTGCTCGGCTGTTCGCCGGGCACGGTCAAGAGCCAGGCGGCGAAGGGGCTTGCGAAGCTGCGGGCCTGTCCGGAGCTGGCGGTTTCGGTGGACGACGGACAGGGGCCGGCTCCGGTGACGGATACGGCCGGTGGGATGACGACGACTCGGGGAGGGGCCCGGTGAAGGACTTCACGAAGGGCGATGCATTCGGGGGCGCACCGGGGACTCCGCTGGAGGAGCGGCTGCGGGAGCTCCTGACCGAACAGGCCCGGGCGGTACGGCCGGACGAGCCACCGCTCGACGCGATCGTGCGGCGTGGACGCGACGGCCGGCGGCTGCGTGCCGTCGTGACGGCCTCGGCGTTGGCGGTGGCGATCGCGATGCCCGTGGGCGCGTACGCGGTCGGCTCGGACGGTAACTCCCCTGCCGCTACCGGCCCTTCCCCCACCAAGGTCGATGCCCCGCCCGCGCACACCACGCCGGAGCCGACACCGGACCCGGCTCCCCCGGGCCCGCAGCCGCCGGCCTCCCCCGGCCAGTTGACGGACGGGATCACCTTCGAGCAGGCGGCGCAGGGACTGGAGAAGTGTCTGGCGCACAACCGCGAAATGGACAAGCTGAGCAGCCTGCCCAATGACCTGGGCAAGGCCGAGGACTACCGGATCCTGCTCGCGCACCGGAGGACCGGTGACGACAATGCGCCCGGTGACGGCTTCTGGGTGGTCGCGACGACCGAGAAGCCCCGGTCCGGCCGCGTCATCTGCCCCATCGAGAACGGTGAGGCGACGGGCATCAACAGCGGTGCGGACGAATGGTTCCCGGAGTACGGCGCCGTCCACCCCGACCTCAACGGAGACAAGCTCAACAAACAGACCATCATCACCAGCGACGGCTGGCGGCTCCCCTTCCGATGGGGCACCATCGGCCAGGTCAGGGCCTCGGTCGACCGGGTGACGGTGACATACGGCGGCAAGACCGTCGAAGCGTCCCTGGACCACGGCTGGTACGCGGCGACCGGCATCCTCGAGAAGCAGCCGACGACGGCCCCGCACATCAAGGGCTATGACGCAGCCGGCTGGCAGATATACGACTCGACCACGGACAAGCACTACCAGCACGCGCTGCCGAAGAGCTGACCGCCTTCGGATGGGGGAAGCAGCTCGGCGCCGTCACCGCTGTTTGACGGCGCTGAGCTTGCCCCACACCACGAGCCGGTACTTGGACGTGTACTCCGGGGTGCAGGTGGTCAGCGTGATGTAGAGCCCGGGCTCGCTGTACCCGTACGAGGGCTTCACGATGCTGCGCGGCACCTTCGCGATCACGCCGCTGTCGCGGGCGCTGGTCTGCGGCAGGGTCCGGTCCACGGTGTACGTGAAGGTCGCGGCCCTGGTGTCCACCGTGATGCGGTCCCCCTTGCCGAGCCGGTTGATGTAACGGAACGGTTCGCCATGGGTGTTGCGGTGCCCGGCCAGCGCGAAGTTCCCGGCGCCGCCGGGCTGCGCGCTTCCCGGGTAGTGGCCCACGTATCCCTTGTTGAGCACCCCCTGCTTGCTCACGCCCTGGGCGACGGGGACGCGTACGCCGAGCTTGGGGATGGAGAGCACGGCGTAGGCCTGCTCGTAGTCGGGGGTACGGGGGGCGGCGGGCTTCCGCTCGGTCGTGGGCTGGTGGTTGCCCTCGTCGGGCGGAGGTTCGGCCAGTTCACCGAGGTCCTCGGGCGCCGCGGCCTGTTCGTCCTCGTCGCCGGCACCCGTCGCTGCCGCCTGGTCCGTCTCCCATTCCCTCTCCAGCGCCTCGACCTTCCGCTCGGCCCCCTCCCTGGCCTGCCGGTTGGTCCACCACAGCTGGTGGACGACGAGCAGCAGCAGCACGACGCCCACGGTCACGGTGACCTCGGCGCCGGTCCACAGCCCCCGCAGCCAGGGGGTCTGCCGCCGCATCCGAGGGGACTGCCGGCTCCCGCGGCCGCCCTGCACGACCACCGGAATCCGCTCCCGACTCCGCACCCGCACGGCGCCTCCCCTCCTCGCAGGGCTGCAGGGTAGGTCGGAAGTGGACAAGTGACCAGGCCGGTGCGGAGGTTGGGGCGCCCGGCCGGACCGCCGGGCGCGAGGGCCGCGACACGGCCATGGACGCGGGCACGGCCCGAACGTCGTACCGATGGGTCCTGCCGAAAGGGCCGGCCCGGGCAGTACGGTGAACCTCATGCGCCCCGACACGCCTGCCGATTCCACGGATCACACCGCCGAAGCCGAGCGTCTGCTGCGCACCGCGGCGCAGTACCCCGAGGACGCCGAGCACCTGCTGCTGCACGCCGCCGCCCACTTGGAGCTGGCCGGCGACCGCCCCCAGGCCACGACGCTCTACGACCGGCTCCTGGCCGGTGAGCTGGAGGATGCGTCCCTGGTCCGCGCCTTGAAGGCCGCCAACCTCTGGGAGTACGGCCACGAGGCGGAGGCCCGGGCCATCATCGAGGGCCTCCGCACGACGGCCCCTCGCTCCCCTGAGGCGTGGGTCATCGCCGCGGAATCCCTGGAATCCCACGACGAACTGACCTCGGCACAGGAGGTCTTCACCGAGGGGGTCGAGCTCCTGACCGTCCAGGGCGAGGAAATCCCCTACGACTGCCGCCCGCTGCTCCTCGGCCGCCACCGCGTCCGCCGCCTGCTCGCCCTCCCCCACGACGTCTGGGACGTCCTCGCGGACGACGCCCACTCGTCCTCGTCCCCCATCTCCCTGGACGAACTCCACGACCCGAAGCGCACCTGGGCCCTGGGCTCATCGGACCCGGAGGAACTGAGCGCGGAAATCGCCCGCCTCCGCGCAGAACTGGGCACGTTCCGCGCGGCCCTCTCCCGCCCGTTCCCGGTAGCGGTCCTCCACTGGCCATCAACGGAACTCACAGAACTCCTGGCCGCGTACCCGACCCTGACCTCGGAATACCCGTCCCACGAGGACCACTTGTCGACCATAGAGTCCTCACTCCGAGAGCTCGCAGCATCGGGAACGGAAAACCTCGGCATCGTCACGGCCACAGTCCCCTCGTACGAGGCCTTCGCCGCCTCGGAGGGCACGTCCCCGGCGGACACTTCCCTACTCCCGCAGTACGCGACGACACTTGCGGCACGGGGGCGGGCGGTGGCTTGGCCGCCTCGGGGGGTGTGTTGGTGTGGGTCGGGGGCGGCTTATGGGGGGTGCCACGGAGTGGAGTAACCATCGTCTCCCACTGCCCCCAACGTGAAGCCCGCCCGTTCCAAGGCTCCAGCCGTGAACGGTCAGGATCGCCGCTTCGGAGGGCCAGGTCTCACGGCGCTCGCGCGGTAGCGGCTCAGACCGGTCGTCATGGTTCAGGGCATGCAGGTACCTTCTTGGAACGCGATAGTGGTGATGGGGGGACGTGTGGCATCCCAAGTGGTGTCCTACAAGCTCGATTCGGACATGGTTGTGGAGTTCGAAATTGAGCCATCGGACGATTGGCAGCTTGTCGGGACTGATCCAATCCTGAATCGCGTTCAAGACTCGGTCCGTCCGGCCGTGGAGGCGGCACGCACGGTACTGGATCAGTTCGTGCGCCTCCGTCCAGCTGAAGTAGAGGTGACCTTCGGCGTGAAGGTCAACGGGTCGGCGAACTGGCTCATTGCCAAGGCTGCCACGGAGGCCAACTTCGGTGTGAAGTTGACTTGGCGGCCGGATCCGGACTCGGCGGGAGGCGAGGACGAGGACGTCAGCAGTGAGTGAAGCTGTCTCACAGCAAGGATTGGGCCCGCCGTCGGATCCGTGGGTAGCGGCCATTCACCTGAGCCGGAACGACTCCAGCCCTCTCGGCTCAGGGTTCCTCATTGATGCGCATCGTGTGTTGACCTGTGCACACGTGGTGTATTCCGGCGAGCAGGCACGTCCTGAACTGTGGGTGGCTTTCCCTAAGGCTGATGACTTGATGCACCAACGGATCAAGGTGCAGAAGGTTGAGTCACCTCCCGCGAAGGATCAGAGTCAGATGGACGTCGCGGTTCTGGTATTGACCGATCCGGTCTCTACGAAGTTCGCCGCCCCCTTGCTCTGTCCGGAGTCCCGGGAGTTGGTGAAGAAACGTTGGTGGGCTTTCGGCTTTCCCGACGGGATCCTGGGCGATTCGGCCGGCGGGCTCATCGGAGAATCCCTGGGCTACGGCTGGGTAAGGCTCGACAACACCGGCGGTGACGGTGTTCAGGCCGGCTTCAGCGGCGGCGGCCTCTGGTCACCGGACTACGGGGCTGTAGTGGGGCTCGTGGCGCAGGGCAGAAGGAGGGACGGCTCCGCGCGCGCCATCACCATGCGAGCTCTCTCCGCATGCCTACCGGAACAGCATCTCAATCTGCTCACGGAATGGTCCGCCAAGAAGGCCGGTGATGTTGCCCTGTCGGCTTGGGGGTGGTGCCTGTCGAAGGATCCGGAGTCGGGGAAGCATTGGCGGCCCCGAGCCCGCGGGGTCGGATCGGATGCCGAGCGCGGTCATCGCTTTTGCGGTCGAACAGCGGCCTTGAGGGCCATTATCGAGTGGGTCACCGATTCCGTTGGAGATCAGCGTCAGGTCCTGCTCGTCACAGGTTCCCCTGGGGTTGGGAAGTCGGCGGTGCTGGGTCGAGTCGTCACAACTGCCGATCCTGAGATCGCTGTCTTGCTCCCGGAGCACGACGATGCGCTCCGTGCGCCCGTCGAAGCTGTGGCCTGCGCCGTGCACGCTCGCGACAAGACAGCACTGGAAGTTGCCCGAGAGATCGCCACTGCCGCTTGCGCACCGCGTCCGAATACGGCGGAAGAACTCCCCACCCTGTTGCGGGACGCCTTGGGCAGTCGCACACTCGGCAGGTTCTCGATTGTCATCGACGCCCTGGACGAAGCCCGCACTCCGGACGACGCACGGATGATCATGCGGCACATTGCCGTCGCGACAGCGGAGAGCTGCGCCGATCTGGGAGTACGTGTCGTCGTCGGGAGTCGACGTACCGATGACCGCGGCGACCTTCTCGCTCCATTCGGAGCCGCCCTTAGGATCATCGACCTCGATACACGCGACTACTTCGAGCAACAGGACCTGACTCGCTACACACTTGCGGCACTTCAGCTCCTGGGTGATGAGCGACTGGACAGCCCGTACGCTGATGCATCTGTTGCCGAACCGGTGGCCAACCGGATTGCCGAGATGGCGCAGGGTAACTTCCTCATTGCCGGCCTGGTCGCGCGGAACCATGGCCTTCACGATCGGCAGAGGGTCGATGTCTCGGAAGTGCGTTTCACAACAACCGTCGAGGCAGCACTGCGCGATTATCTTGCCCACCTTCCGAGCGTGGATGGCATCGCCGCACTCGACCTGCTGAGCGCGCTTGCCTACGCAGATTCCCCCGGGCTCAGCGTAGAACTATGGCGTACGACAGTCGTCGCTATGTACGGATCCGCTCCCGAGCTGTTGGCCTTGAGTGCATTCGCCCGAACCTCTGCGGCGGTCTTTCTGGTGGAGTCCAGCGATCCTGGTGCCGCCACCGGCTGCTTTCGACTGTTCCACCAAGCATTGAACGAAGCACTTCTGGCGGGCCGGGCGGAGGGGGGACTTCTCGACCAAGACGAGGCCCGCATCGCGAAGTCATTCATGAGTCTAGGTTCACAGGGCTGGCAGAACGCCCCTGAATATCTCTTGAGATCGTTGCCACACCATGCGGTTCGCGGCGGAGTTCTTGATGAATTGCTCGAGGACGAGGAATACCCTCTCCACGCAGATCTGCGTCGCCTTATTCCGGCGGTCAAGCACGCGACCTCACCTTCGGCCCGTGCCCGTGCGAGGTTGCTCCGGGCAACCCCACAGGCGCTGGATGCCTCACCGGCGGACCGAGGCGCACTGTTCAGCGTGACCGAAGCGCGTGAACACCTGGGACGCAGCTTCCTCGACAGTCCCGTGCCAACCCCGTATCGAGCCATCTGGGCCGTTGGAGCGCCCCACGCCGACGACATCGTCCTGGACGGCCACACGGACTGGGTCAACACTGTATGTGCCGTCCCGACAGAGGGACGGACGGTGTTGGCCAGCGCGGGCAACGACGGCAGCGTTCGGCTGTGGAACCCCGACACCGGTGAGGAAACACGCCTCCTCAATGCACACGCCGGTGCAATCCGGGCCATCTGCCCGATCCCCACCGAGCAAGGCACCCTCCTGGCCAGCGCGGGCAACGACGGCGTCATTCGCCTCTGGAACACCGCCAGCGGTGACACTCGCCTCACCATCGAGGGACATACAGGGTGGATCACTGCCCTGTGCGTAATCGATTCGGACGGGCACACCCTCATGGCGTCGGCCGGCACCGACGGCACCGTTCGACTGTGGAACCCCGACACCGGTGAGGAAACACGCCTCCTCGATGCACACGCCGGTGCAATCCGGGCCATCTGCCCGATCCCCACCGAGCAAGGCACCCTCCTGGCCGGCGCGGGCGACGACGGCGTCATTCGCCTCTGGGAGCCCGGAACCGGAAACGTGGTGCGGGTCCTGAACGACAGCGCAGGGTGGGTCACGGCGCTCTGCTCGATCGCCCTCGACGGGCACACGGTGTTGGCATCAGCACACATCGAAGGCCCGATCCTTCTGCAGAGGATCGACGGCGAAACCGTGCGGAGTCTCGACGGCCCAGGCGGTCTCATCAGCACGTTGCGTCCGGTCGAGGTGGACGGACGCGCCCTGCTTGCGTCCGCCGGAAACGACCGGTTGATTTACCTGCACGATGCGACCACCGGAGTCGTCGTGCGTGTGCTGGAGGGACACACGGACGACGTACAGGACATCTGCCTCATGGTGTCGGAGGGCCACACGCTGCTGGCATCAGCCGGTAACGACAACACGGTACGGCTTTGGGACACCGGCACCCAGGGGGCGGTGACGATGGCCGAACCCCTTGAAGCCGTCGAAGCCCTGTGCCTGGTCGAGGGGGAGAACGGAGCCCTGCTGGCGACCGCCGGTCATGGCGGCACCCTGCGCCTCTGGGACCCTGACACCGGACAAATCCGATTCACCATCAAAGGTCACGTCGGTTCAATCACCGCGCTGTGCACCATCGATTTGGCGGGGCGCACCCTGCTGGCCTCGGCCGGCAGCGACCGCACAGTCCGACTGTGGGACCCCAACACCGGTGAAGCCGTGCATGTCCTTGAGATGGATTTCTGGTCCGTAAGGGCAATGTGTCAGGTTTCGTCGGCAGGAAGTTCTCTACTGGCCGCCGCGGATGACAACGGGGTTGTGCGCCTGCTCACCCCTGATCGCGGTGAGACGCTGCACGTCTTGCCGGCCCTACGTGATCGAGCGGTGCTGAATCTGTGCTCCGTGGTAGCGGGCGAGCACACATATCTCGCCACGGCCTGGGACAACAACGCAGTGGCTCTGTGGGATACGCAGAGCGCCACGGTTGTGTGGGAACTCGAGGGGCATACGGACTGGGTGCGCAGTATCTGCACTGTCTCCGTTCAAGGCCGTACATTGCTGGCGACGGCAGCCGAGGACCGCACGGTGCGGCTGTGGGCGCCTGACACTGGTGAAGCCGTTGCGACTCTCGAAGGGCACACAGCTGGGGTGAGCGCCGTGTGCAGCATCACAGTCGACGCCCGAACCGTCCTGGTGTCCACCGGTGACGACAGAACGGTGCGTCTCTGGGACCCAGAACTCGCCCAGGAAGCCGCAGTCATTCCAGTGCGCTCGCCCGTACTGTCCCTCGCTCCGCACGGGCAACGGGTGTTCACCGGATTTCCTGATGGGCTGCTGGCCCTGGCGCTGGATTGCGCGAGGGCCGGCCGATGATCTCGGTTTTCGCGTCAGTGCGTCGCTCATCTGCACAGCAGGGGGTTTGCGATCCAAAACGCGCCCCCTTCTCCCACAGCCCCTGCAGCTGCCTGACAAGCCGCTGGCAGTCGCGCCCACTCGCCCAACGCACCTGCGGCCCTGCACGCGTTCGAGCAACACTTGAGACAGCAGCAAAGCAACTGACCCGACAAGCACGACATCGGAAGCCGGAGCCACCCAGCTATCACGGAGTCGTGCGGTAACGACGGAACCATCACCAACCGAGTCCCGGGCCACTGGCCGGATGACGCGAACGAGAGCAGGGAACGGCAGACTCGCATGGCAGACGATTTCGACTCGATGTACGACACGTTCAGGGCGCTCCTGGACGCGTTTCCTCCGGCCGAGTCCGTCAAGCGGCTGGAACAGTTCGGCATTGCCCCCGAGGTCGTACAGCAGATCCGCGACCGGCACGAGCAGCAGAGAATTCGCATCAAGGAGCTCGAGGAACCTCATGCGGTGATTCAAGGAAACCGCGATACCTGGTACACGGGACCGCAGGCCAAGGACAAGTGTTGGCCCGCCTTGGTCGACAGGCTTCGCGAAGACGGCTGGCCTCAGGAACCTGCCATCAGCAGCCTCGACGACTCCTCGACTCGCGTCGTTTCGCTGCTGAATCATCCGAAGGAGAAGTCATTCTCCACACGTGGGCTCGTGGTCGGCTACGTACAGTCCGGCAAGACGACCAACTTCACGTCCGTCACGGCGAAAGCCGCCGATCGCGGCTACAAACTCTTCATCGTCCTGGCCGGCGTCCACAACGGGCTCCGTCGACAGACCCAGGCACGCCTTGTGCAACAGCTCGTCGAGCCGAACCCTTCGCTGTGGTCTCAGCTGACCGGTCCGGAGAAGGACTTCACCCCGCAGGAGAATCCTGCCTCGTATTTCGGCAAGAGCAACAAGACCCACGTGCTGTGTGTGGTGAAGAAGAACGCGACGGTCCTCCGAAAACTGGCTCGATGGCTGGAGAAGGCCTCGGCCTACCTCGAGGACTGTCCTGCGCTGATCATCGACGACGAGGCCGATCAGGCCACTGTGGCAACCAAGTCGATCAATCCCCTGATCCTGAAAATCATGGGGCACCTTCCCAAGGCCGCGTACGTCGGATACACGGCCTCCCCATTCGCCAACCTACTGATCGACCCTGCCGCCGCAGATCTGTACCCCAAGGATTTCATCGTCAACCTGCCTCAGCCCGCGGGGCATTTTGGCACCGAGGTCCTGTTCGGTCGGTATGCACTCGACGGCGAGGATCCGGAGCAGGTCGACGACGGGCACGACATGATCCGCTCAGTACCGAAGACCGATGTCCCTGCCGTTCGGCCCATGACCCGGGCCGATGTCGACGGGTTTGAGCCTGTCATCACCGACACCCTGCGAAGAGCTGTGCAGTACTTCTGGCTGGTGACCGCCGCCCGACGCGTGCGTCGAACAGGCAACGCACACAACACAATGCTGATCCATACCAGCGTCAACACCGCGGTCCACAACAGCTTCAAGAGGCCTCTGGAATTTCTCCGCAACCAGGCGGCAGGGTCGTTGGCGAACCCCACCTATCTCGCCGCGCTGCGAAGCCTGTGGGACGAGGAAACCGAACGCGTGCCGGCAGAGGACTTCGGAGAGGCGAAGGTGCCGTTCGAGGAACTCGTTCCTCAGCTGGCCGAGGTTCTCGACAGTTGCCGCATCATCATGGACAACTCCAGCAGTGAGGACCGCCTCGATTACGAGAACGGCCCGGTCGTCGCCATCGCCGTAGGCGGCAACACGCTCTCTCGCGGACTCACCCTCGAAGGGTTGTCCGTCAGCTATTTCGTACGTTCTGTCTCTGCGTACGACACCCTGCTCCAGATGGGCCGCTGGTTCGGGTTCCGCAGTGGATACGCCGACCTGCCACGGACCTGGATGACGGATGACCTCGCCGAGTGGTTCCGTCACCTGGCCACAGTGGAGACCGAGATGCGCCGTGACATCGACATCTACATGACCGAGGACGAGACCCCTCTGAGCTTTGCCGTTCGCCTGCGCACACACCCGGTATTGCGCGTGACAGCAGCAGCCAAGATGCGCGACGCTGTCATCGCCGCCTCCTCTTATGGCGGCAAGCGAGTACAGACCCGCTACTTCCACACGAACGCCCGATGGCTGCTGGGGAACCAAGAAGCAGCACGCACCCTGGTTGCCGCAGCTGCCGCCAATACGCACAGGGTGGAGGAGCGCCCCACGGAGGGACGTTACGTCTTCCGAGACGTACCCCACGATTTCGTGCTGAATTTTCTTTCCAGCTACAAGTTCCATGCGAAGTCCCAGGAGAACAACGCCGAGTTGATCAGCAAGTACATCCGCGAGCGAGTAGTAAGTGCGGGCTCTCTGGGGCGCTGGAACCTAGCCATCGTGGGCAACCCCGCAGGAAGGACTGGCGACTTCAGTTTCGCGCCCGGCGTGGCCGTTGGGCTGAACAATCGCGCTCGTCTCGCCTTGTCGAATCCGGACCCGGATTTCGCTGACATCAAGACACTGATGAGCCGAAGGGATGCGGCAGTCGACCTCGCCGGCGACTCTACGAAGCTGAGCGAGAAGGAGATCACGGAAGCTCGACGCGCCCAGCTCCCGGACACTGGTCTGATCGTCCTGTATCCGATCGACAAGATGTCCGAACCCATCCCGTCGAAGAAGCTCCGCGCCCCACTCAGCGCCGAGGAGCACGTGATCGGCGTCGGCTTGGTTTTTCCGGCACCGTCGAACCGTGACAGCACCGTGGAGAGTTACATCTCCGCGGACCTCTCGAAGGTGGACATCGAGGAAGACATCGAGATCGAGGAGGAGGACTACAGCTTGTTCGACAACGAAGCAGTATGACCAGCGTCGCAATAAAGCCGGACACCCATCCCGAGTGGCGAGCACGACGGCGTTCGCGAGAGTCTGGGGCCGTGGACCCAACCGCGTCGTCCCCGTCCGTCTCCAAGCGCATGAGCCGTCAGGCCTCCCGCGACACTCAGCCGGAACTGCTCGTGCGCCGCTTGCTGCACGCAGACGGTCTGCGGTACAGGGTCCACTGTCCCGTCCCCGGAATGCCTCGGCGGAGCATGGACATCGGCTTCAGCAAGTTGCAGATCGCTGTGTTTCTCGACGGCTGCTACTGGCACGGATGCCCGGAGCACGCGACTCATCCACGGGCCAACGCTGAGTGGTGGCGAGCGAAGCTCGACCGGAACATCGCACGCGACCGCGAGACGACCGATCACCTGACTGCCTCAGGTTGGTTGGTGATGCGGTTCTGGGAGCATGAGCCGGCCGGTGATGTGGCCCGCCGTATCGAGGCGGCAGTAGTCGCCCGCAGAGCGGCTTCAGGCAGTCGCTGACTCCCTGAAGCCGCACGGTCGACGCCGCATTGGGAACGTGATTCCCAATGCCACGACACACACCGATCCACATCGTGTAGACATTGCGTGCGTGGGCGTGTTTCGTCATGCCTGACGGGTGACCCTGGCGTGCCTAGTAAACACAGCACTCCTCGGTCTGGATGCTTCGACGAACAGCTAACGGGGAACGGTCGTCTCTCGTGACCGACGCGGCCTCGTCAAAGGTAAGGACCCATGAACGAGGACGAGCTCCGCAGTCTGATCGAGCAGCGTTGGGTCGCCCTCGAGACCGAACCGCCTATGGGGGAGCGTCGGCTGCGGGTCGCGGAACTCTCCATGCCTACTGACGGCGCGCCCTTGGCTGTAGCTGTCGACAACGACGGCCACCGGCATCTCTTGGTGCCGATCCACTCGCACATAAAGGTACGCACAGGGCTGGACGGGCCGGTACTGCAACTGCGGAGACGCCCTCTGGAAGACGCGGAAACTTACGGGACCTACGCGGATCTGGGCTGCCTGCGCGATGATCTCAAGGACCTGTTCACAGAGTTGTGTGTGGACGTGCTGGAGAAGGCCGTCACGCTGCCCGAGAACCCGGTCAAAGCGCTGTATCGCGTGCTCGACCGCTGGAGGTCCCTCTTCCGTACCCAAGGACCGCCCCTGGGTACGCAGGAACTCGCCGGGCTCTTCGGGGAGTTGACGGTGCTGAACCGGCTCCTCGCAACGGACCCGAGTGCACACCGGATCTGGCGTGGACCTGATGGATACCGCCACGACTTCTCGACTGCGATCAACGCCGTCGAGGTTAAGGCGAGCACCAGCACCGAAGGCCGACGGCCACGGGTTCATGGGCTCGACCAGCTCGAAGCCCCCGGCGGTGGAGCCCTTTGCCTGGCGTGGTTCCGGTTGCACCGCACCACTGCACGCGGCGTGGGCTCCAAGTTTGTGGATTCGGTGGAGGAAGCCCTTCGACTTTGCGATGACGAGGGCGCTCTGCTCGAACTGCTCGCGAGGGCCGGCTTCCGACTTGCCGATGCCGATCTGTACGAGGACGTGTGCTTCGCGGTCGGCGAGGAGAGGTGGTATCGAGTGGACAGGGACTTCCCAGGCTTGACCGGCGCGGCGCTCGCCGAGGCAGGTGTGGCCGTCTCAGCCCTGGATGTTGAGTACACCATCGACCTGTCCGGTGAAATTCCCACACCGATGAAGCCCGAAGAGGTTTCCCTGATGATCGAGAAACTGACCCGGGAGCCGGCGTGACCAAGCCCCGCTGGTTTTCCCAGCAGTATCCGCCGGAGGGCGCCAGCGCCGCCGAAGGCATCCGCAATCAGCTCGGTCGCCCTGAGCTCGATCTGCTCACCTTGCTGGTGCGTGAGTCCGCCCAGAACAGCTGGGACGCCCGCATCAAGGAATCGTCCGATCCTGTCGACTATCGCATCGACCTCTGGACGGTCGGCCCTGCGCACACCGTCGCGTGGCGTGAACTCCTGCTCGACGGCGCACCCAGGAACGACGAGCACTTTCCTCTGCGCGAGACGCTCAGGCTCGGTGCTGCCCGTGTTCTGGCCGTTTCCGACCGCGGGACCAGAGGACTCGGCGGTCCCACACGTGCCGATCAAGCCGTTGGTTCGGAACGCGACTTCGTCTCGTTCATCCGCAACATAGGCGAACCACGAGAAACGGCCCTGGGCGGCGGTACCTACGGCTTCGGCAAGGGGATCTTTTACCTCCTCTCGAAGTCCGGGACCGTTCTCGTCCATTCCCGATGCCGAACACCTGACGGGGGCTACGAGACACGGCTCATCGGCTGCACTCTTTGGCAGAGCTACGTCGCTCACGAGGCAGTAGGCGATTGCCGGTACACGGGCCGCCATTGGTGGGGAGACACCTCGGGAGAGGTCGTCGAGCCACTGGTCGGCCCGGCGGCCGATGCGGTGGCCAAACGGCTGGGGCTTCGTGGGTTCGGAACCCAAGAGACCGGGACGACCGTAATCGTCATCGATCCCAACCTGGACGACCTCGAACCCACTGCAGCTGCCGACTACTTGGCCGAGACCGTGGCGTGGCACCTCTGGCCGAAGATGATCTCCGTAGCGGGCAAGGGACCGGCGATGCAATTCTCCGTCACGTGCAACGGAGACGACCGCCCTGTGCCCGACCCCAGGGGGACCCGCCCGTTGGACATGTTCGTCACTGCGTACGAGACGATGCTGGGGGCGGATGGCAGAGACTTGGCGTGCCAGAGACCTCAGAAGCATCTCGGGCGCCTCGGGCTGGTGAAGCGCATCATGCCGCCATTGGAACCGACTCGGGCGTCGCGTCTGCTCAGCATGGAGGACCTCGTCCACCACGTGTGCCTGATGCGGCCGGCGGAACTCGTCGTCACGTACCACCCGGGGCCGAAGCCACCGAGCGTGAACCAGGGCTATGCCGGAGTCTTCCGTGCCGACGAGGCCATGGACGAGGTCTATGCGAAGGCCGAGCCGCCCACCCACGACGCCTGGCACCCGCAGTCCTTGGACAGGCCCCAGAGCACCTACGTCCGGACGACGTTCCAGCGCATCACTGAGGCATTGAACGACCTGCTCTCGCTGAGCGGGTCCGCCCGGTCCGGTGCGAGCAACGTCGCACTGGGAGCGGCCAGTTCATTCTTCTCCGGCTTGGTGGGCGGAGCCTGGGGCATCGGCGGAGCCACGGCCTACTCCGACCCGAGCGCCGGCGGCGCCCACACCTCGACTCGAAGGGGTGACGCACGGCGTTCGGCAAAGGGCCGCGCCGCCTCGGAGGAACCATCGCCCGACCGAACCGGGCCGGCCTCCGGTGACCACGGAGAGTCATACGATGCAGAGAACCTTGCACCTGGCTCGAAACGACGACGCCCACGAGTGCAGTACGTGGGTGATCCGTACTATGCCGATCGCGGGGAGGACGAGCTTCTCGTGCAGGAGTTCTGTCTGCCCGTGGACGGCACGCAGCGGGTCCGCATCGACCTCGCCGTCACCCTTCCCGGCACGGGCGGGCGCGAGACCGACCCTCCCATCGGAGCGCACACCCCCACCCTTGTCGGTTGGGAGGGCCCCGACGGTCGACTGCAGACTACCGATGCCTGTGTCATCGAAGGGGGCACGTCCGTGTGGCGCGCGCTGGTTCGTCCAGCCCCCGACACCATGACCGAGATCGGCATCAAGGTCGAGGCGGTGACAGAGGCGTGAGCCGTCGCGTTCTGCCGTACCGGGCGCCGAGCGAGGATGTCGTTTCGGCCGAGCCGTGGATGCTGGTGACAGACGACGGCGAGATCCCCATGCCGGAGGCGTTGCCGGACTGGGACTACCACATGGACCTGCGGATACGCAGGACCGTCAGCGTTGATCTCGACCGTGCGCGCGCGCAGTCGGGCCTTCCGCCCAATTCGGCGCTCACCCTCGCCGTGGTGTGGACAGCCACAGGTTCGAACCTCAGCGGTCCGGCGGAACACGTACGTCTCACGGACAACGGCACGATCGTCGCTCAGTTCGACATCGTCCTGAAGGGCACGGACCTCGGTGGTCTACT
Organism: Streptomyces sp. N35; assembly: GCF_016464295.1. Taxonomy (NCBI): domain Bacteria; kingdom Bacillati; phylum Actinomycetota; class Actinomycetes; order Kitasatosporales; family Streptomycetaceae; genus Streptomyces; species Streptomyces sp. N35. The sequence goes on from NZ_JAEIMH010000038.1 coordinate 35,473, forward strand.
CGCCCTCGACACCGCCCTTGTCCTGGCCGAACGGCGCCCAGACGCACGCCCTTCCTCGCCTCGCCGCGCAGGCTCGCTCCTTTGGAGCAACCGGGAGGAGCTGCGTCTCCAAGGCGACGCTCCCCAGTTCCCTATGGCGGTGATCGATTTCTCCCTGACGTCGTTCCCCGACAACGCCGCCTGGCACCTGCAGATCAGCGGTGGGCTGGACGGAGCCACCATGGGCTCGCTGCTCCTCCTGGTCAACGAGCGAAGCAAGCTCACTGCAACCGCGTTCGAGAACGCGGGAAAGCCCCGTCCGATCGACCGGGTCATTCTGTCCGCGGTGTACGCGGACGCCGCACGCGTCATGATCGAACACGCGCTGGCCAACGACGATTTCACCGAGGACGGTGACTTCCCCGACGGGTCGCTCGGGGCGACACTGCTGAGCCTGTTCGACCGACTCTTCCCAGGACAATTGGTCACGGACATCCGACTGCGTCAACGACAGTCACCCGCCCTGTTCGCCTCGGACGTACAAGCGGCGGTCAAGATCTTTGAGGTGTCATGATGAGCGTTCTCTACCCTCGCCTGCTCGCCGCACAGGCAAAGCCGCTCTTCGAGGAATACCGACCCCTACCCATCGCCGAACTTGCCGGTCGAGTCCGCTTCGCCCACGAGTCCGCCGTGTATGTGGCCACCGGCGGCGACAGAATCTCCACAGCCCAGCTCCGTCAGCTGCGCGAAGGAGTCGTAGACCTGGCCAAGCACGCAGGGTTCCCCGACGATTCGGACCGCGCGCGCAACGCCGATTTCGACCTTCAGCTCGCTGCCCTGCTGCATGCCGAAATGGGAGTGGTACCTGCCGAGGCCGCTTCCCGGGACGTCTGGGCCTTCCTCTCTCTCGTCGTGCTCCCGGATGTTGCGTTCTGGCGCTACCCCCAGCCCCCTGGGGACCGAGTCCTCGGCACCGACCTCACGCGTCATGTCTTCGGTCGCCTGTGGTGGCGCGCACAGCTGGTCCGAGCCTCCGACGCCCCGGAGCCGTACGGCGCTCTTGAGATTCTCGGTGAGGCGGCCTTCGACCAGATCTACGCCCGTCGTGCCGCGCTCGGCGGCAGCCCGCACATGGTTCGAGCGATCCTCCGTGTGTGGAAGGACCTCGATCTAAAAGGTCTGAACGAGCGCGAGACACTCCGCGACTTCCTCAAGCGGTTGCTCCGACTTGCCCCGTTCGTGCTCTTCGACAGTATCGAGGACCACGCACTTGACGACGAGCTGCGAGCGGTAGCTGAGGAGTCCGTCACCGCGCAGCGCGCCGCGTCATGGTCCGCCGGGCGCAACGCGTCGCAGAGCCATGCTGTCGAAGCGCCACCGCTCTCGGCGCCACAGCACCCAGTCCCCCCGCCGCAACCACCCACCCGGTCGGCGCCGGTCGAGGTTCGCCGATTCCGATCCATCGAACTCTGTGCTGGTTGCGGCGCCCAGGCACTCGGCTTGGAGCGAGCCGGATTCGATCCTGTGTTACTCATCGACAGCAAAGCGGACGCCTGCTTCACCATCGCGGAGAACAGGCCTGAATGGGACACCGTCTGCATCGACCTCGCCCATTTCCCGGTCAGCGAGCGCCCTGACATCGTCGGTGTCGATCTCCTGAGCGGCGGTCTCCCGCGGGTCAAGTCCATGGCAACTGCCGGGCGCGACGAGGACACAGAGGAGCGCAGAGTTCTCCGGGCCGCAATCGAGCTCACACACAAGGTGACGCCTAGGGCCGTGCTGCTGGAGAACGTCCCGGACCTGGCCGAGAGCTCAGCTTTCGAGGTCGATCGAGAATGGATGACGACCCAGCTCTTGGAAGCCGGGTACCGGACGACTTGGAAGGTCCTGAACGCCGCCGACTTCGGCGTTCCGCAGAACCGCAGGAGCAGTTTCCTGGTGGCCATGCGAGAGCCGAATTTCTCGCACTTCTCCTGGCCCCAGCCAGCCGGCAGGCCCGCTCCAACCGTGGGCCAGGTGCTCGGGGCCTCAATGTCCTCACTCGGCTGGTCCGGGGCGACTGAGTGGATCAAAAGTGCGGATCGCGTAGCGCCCGCACTCGTCGGCGGCTCCGATCGACGAGGCGGCGCCGACCTGGGGCCCACCGGCAGCAAGAAGGCCTGGGCCGCACTGGGTGTGAACGGCAACAGCCTCGGCGATGTGCCGCCAGGTCCGGACTTCGCCCCTGGTGAGATGCCCAAACTCACCGTCGAGCAGGCCGCATTGATTCAGTCGATCCCCCAGGAGTGGATCTTCACAGGCGGCAAGACATCCCGGTATCGACAGATCGGCCACGCCATGCCTCCGCCTCTTGCCACTGCTGTCGGACTCGCCATCGCAGCCGCTCTACGAAGCTAAGATCGCCCCATGCGCGCGGATCACCCCGACGACCTCAAGATGATCACCGTCCTCGACCTGTTCTCGGGCTGCGGTGGTTTCACACAGGGATTTCACGAGTTCCGCCCCGAGGGGGGCGAGGACGGCGGGCCGGTCTTCCGAAGCATTGCGGCAGTCGAACACAACGCCGCTGCCGCTGCCACGTACGCGGTCAACTTCGGCAAGGGAAGGCTCGACAAACGCGTGCCGGCAGCGCGAGTCCACTTTGGGGACATCGAGAAGTGGGAGCCGACCGAGGACGATCTACACGCGGACGTAGTGGTCGGTGGCCCTCCGTGCCAGGGGTTCTCCGCCCTGAACCGGAACAAGAAGGGCACAGAGCGTAACCGCCTGTGGGAGGAGTACGTCCGGATCGTCGCCAAGGTTCGCCCCAAGGTTTTCGTGATCGAGAACGTCGACCGTTTCCTGAAGTCGGATGAGTTCCGCAACCTGCTCAGCGAGGTCCGCGAGGGCGGCAAGCTGGCCGACTACCGGCTGGTCGATCCTCCGGGCCACGTCGCTACCGACACGGAAGAGCGGAAGTTCAAGCGCTACCTTCTCAATGCTGCCGACCATGGCGCGGTCCAGGCGCGGCGACGCACGATCGTCATCGGAGTCCGCAGAGACGCCGAGAACGGTCAGCCCATGTCGTACCCGACGCCCACGCGAAGGCGCCGACCGAAGAGCGACACGCGGCCTTCTATGCAAACGCTTGACGGCATCGGTACTGATTCCGCCTACTGGGAGTCCGTGGACAGGGTCTTCGCGGAGTCCTCGAAGATCCCCCTCACGGGGACAGAACTCCCGATCGGCGAAAAGCACATCGACGACATCGGCGAGAACGTTCCCGGAATCTTCACTACCGGCGATCTCCATTTCGGGCGGCAACCGAAACAGCTTTCAGTGGCTCGCTATCTCGCCATCCCCCCTGGCGGTAACCGAAAGAACCTGGAAGGCAAGTGGTACAGCGTCGGCGAGGACGGAACCTTCGCGTTCCATACGGAACCGAGCCCTGAAGGCGTAAAGACTGCCATCGAATACCTGTCGACCGAGAGCTGGGACAACCACAAGTCCGGCACAGGCGATGTCATGGGCCGACTGCGCCTGGGCGAGCCATCCGTCACCATCCGCACCGAATTCTTCAAGCCGGAGAAGGGTCGCTACCTGCACCCCACGGAACCTCGGCCAATCACCCATTACGAGGCTGCCCGAATCCAGGGATTCCCTAGAGAGTTCCGTTGGTGCGGATCAAAGACTGAGATCGCAAAGCAGATCGGAAACGCGGTTCCCATCCCCCTGGGCGCGGCAGTCGCTTCGGCCATTTACGACTGCCTGCGTAGTTCGTAAACCCTCACCTTCGATCAGACCGTCGAGAGCCGCCGACGAGCAGGCATCCTCACATTCGCCGGCGGACTGATCGTCGCCCTGGCCTTCTTCCCCGGCCTGTCCCACGTCATCGACGCGGACGCCATCGTCGCGGCCCTCATCACCGACGCCCTGTCCCGAGGGGCCTGCCTGACCTGACGGCACAGACCTCACAGAGGGACCGTTCGTCCAGGCGAAACTGGGCGATTCCCAGCTACCCACTGGACGTTTGGTCCCTCCGTCACGCGACCCCCACCTGCTAAGCCGCCAACTCCGCCCGCGGATGCCCCGGCGCCAGGAAGACGACCACGTCGTTGTCCGCGTCCGGCAGTGGGCGCACCTCGTGCCAGCCCAGCCGCCGATAGCTGGCCACCGCGGACGTGGCGCGGCGGGACATGGGGACCCATGCGCGGCCCGACGGGGCGTCCTTGACGAACTCCGACAGGAGCGAGCGGCCCACGCCCGCCGGGCGGGCGCGTTGACGGACCGCCAGTTCGTCCAGTTCCAAGGCGCCGACGAGCAGCGAGCGCACCCGGTCCGGGCCCAGTTGGGCGACGACCTTGGCGTATGTGCGGGTGTCCGGCAGGGCCGCGGGCGTGAGCCAGGCGATGGCGAAGCCGTCGATGCCCTGGCCGGACTGGGCGAGTACGGCGCGGAAGCCGGGGCGGTCGGCTTCGTTGCACAGGCGGTAGTGGAAACGCTGGATCGATTCTTCGTTCTCGTTCCACGGCGGGGCCGAGAAGACCTCGGCGTACGCGTCGACCAGGTCTTCCACGAGGTCGAGGACGGTGGGTCCGTAACAGATCACCTGAACTGCTCCTTGCTCCGCTCCTTGGATCCCGGACTCGCTCCCGCGAGGTCTCGCTGATCCCGGTTGATCCACTGGGTGCCCCCGCATACGGCGAAGGCGAAGGCGAAGGTGACGGCCACTTCAGAGCCGCGTACCTGCATGCGCTATGACCGAATGTAGGCGTTACGAGCCGGTATTGAGCGCTGAGTCCGCTAGAACACCCTCTGATGCAGAAGAGGTTGGTCGGCGAGGATCATCAACTTCCGTACCGTAAAGCCGAGATGAGCATGGAACATATGCGTTCAGGGCCTCTGGGAAGGTGCTCCCTCGGCGCACTGAAATGCCCCACAAATGGCCTCCGAGTACGGGCGTGTCGCGCCCGGCAACCGTTCCTACGGTACGAACACACAGCCCTCCCCGTACGCCCCATCCCTGAACTGGACGCCACTGAACTCCCGTACGAGAGCAGCCGGTTGGACGACGATCGGACATCCTGGGGCGACGATCGGACACCGGGATGGCAATCGGACACCGGGGACGGCAATCGGACACCTCGAATCGAGGACAGAAGTTGTCCGCATGCCTCTCTACCTTGGGAAGTACGGAATCACCCACGGCTTACCACCACCCAGGGAGAAGTCATGATCCTCGTCACCGCCGCCACCGCCCCCGTAGGCCGCTCCGTGGTCGAGCAGTTGGCCACCGCCGGTGTCGCCGTCCGCGCCCTCACGCGCGACCCCGAGCGGGCCGGGCTGCCGCCGCAGACCGAGGTCGTCCCGGGCGACCTCGGGGACGCGGGGAGCCTGAAGGCCGCCCTGGAGGGGGTCGACGCGGTGTTCCTGCTCGCCGCCTCGCCGGACTTCGACGCGGCCGGCTTCGCGGCACTGGCCGAGGAGGCCGGCGTACGGCGGATCGTCTTCCAGTCGTCCGGCGCCGTCGCGGACGGCGAGGCCGAGCAGCCCGACCCCGTCGCCGCCTTCCACCACGGCATCGAGCAGGCGTTGCGCGGCTCGACCGTCGCGTACACGTTCCTGCGCCTGGCCGTCGAGTCGTCCGGCTCGCTGGAGTGGTCCTTCGACCTGGCGGGCCAGCTGTCACGCGGCGACGTGATCGCCGGACCGTACGCCGAGGCCCTCGAAACCCCCGTCCACCCGGCCGACTTCGCCGCCGTCATCATCGCCGCGCTCACGGATGACGGCGCGCACGCCCATCGCGTGTACCCCGTCACCGGACCGCATCGGCTGAGCCTGCGCGAGCAGGCGCGGCTCCTGGGCGAGGCGCTGAACAGGCCTTTGAGGTACGAGGAGTTGGCGCCGGAGGCGGCCCGTGCGGCGATCAGCCCGTACGCTCCGGCCGACCTGCTCCTGAGCACGTGGGAGCGCCACACCAAGGGCCCGGTGCCCGTCGCCGACACCCTCCAGCGCCTCACGGGTACCGACGGCCGCAGTGCGCGGGAATGGGCGGCCCACACGGCCCTCCGGCTCGCCCACTGAAGGCACACCGCCCGAAGGCACCCCGGCCCCACGCCCCACCCACCGGTGGCCCCACCCACTGGTGGCCCCACCCACCGGTGGCCCCCACCGGGCAGCCACCCTCACCGAGCGCCCGCCCCCACCTCCGTAGCCGCCGACAGCGGCATCGCGATGTCCTCGAGCGAGCGCCGTTCGGCGCGTACCGCGAACACCGACGCCACCAGACCCGCCGCCACCATCAGCCCGGCCCCGATCTGGAACGCGAGCACCGTGTCCCCGACCACGCCCGACTCCGTGAGCTTGGCGAACAGGAGCGGGCCGCTGATGCCGCCGGCCGCCGTGCCGACCGCGTAGAAGAAGGCGATCGCCATCGCGCGGGTCTCCATCGGGAAGATCTCGGAGACGGTGAGATACGCGCTGCTCGCGCCGGCCGAGGCGAAGAAGAGGACCACCGACCAGCAGGCGGTCAACGACGTCGCGGTCAGCGACCCTTGGCCGAAGAGGTACGCCGTGCCGAACAGCAGCAGTCCCGAAAGCACGTACGTCGACGTGATCATGACCTTGCGGCCGATCGTGTCGAAGAGCCGGCCGAGCAGCAGCGGGCCCAGGAAGTTGCCTGCCGCGATCACCGCGAAGTAGTAGCCGGTGCTGCCGGTGGGCACGTCGAAGAACTTGGTCAGGATCGCACCGAAGCCGAAGGTGATCGCGTTGTAGAGGAAGGCCTGGCCGATGAAGAGGGAGAGGCCGAGGACCGTGCGCTTCGGATAGGCGGTGAACACGGTGCGCGCCACGGTCAGGAACCCGGTCGACTTGCGCTGCCGGATGGTCATCTCCGAGGCGGGCGGCGGCAGTTCGGTGCCCTTCTCGGCCCGTACGCGCTCCTCGATCGAGCTGACGAGATCCTCCGCCTCCTGGCTCCTGCCGTGGATGAACATCCAGCGTGGGGATTCGGGCACATTCCGCCGTACGAGAAGGATCACCAGGCCCAGGACCACACCGAGCGCGAAGGTCAGCCGCCAGCCGACATCCATGGCGAAGAGCGAGGTGTCCAGCGCGACGATCGAAAGCAGCGAACCGCCGATCGCACCCAGCCAGAAGCTGCCGTTGATGATCAGGTCAACCCGGCCCCGGTAGAGGGACGGGATCAGTTCGTCGATGGCCGAGTTGATCGCCGCGTACTCGCCGCCGATGCCGAAGCCGGTGAAGAAGCGGAAGACGAAGAACCACCAGGAGCTGAAGGAGACCGCGGTCAGGGCCGTCGCCGCCAGATAGACGGCGAGCGTGATGATGAAGAGTTTCTTGCGGCCGAAACGGTCGGTCAGCCACCCGAAGAAGAGCGCTCCGCTGCACGCTCCCGCCACATAGAGCGCGGCCGCGACGCCCGTGACCTGCGCGGACGAGATCGGCAGACCACTGCCCTCCTCCGAGAGGCGGCCCGCGATATTGCCGACGATGGTGACTTCGAGGCCGTCGAGGATCCAGACCGTCCCTAACCCGATCACCACCATCCAATGCCAGCGCGACCAGGGCAGCCGGTCGAGTCGGGCGGGCACGGACGTGGTGACCGTGCCGCTGGGGGCGGCGGATCCGGTGGACATACGGCACCTCCTGGAAACGGTGCCGTCCGAGTCCCCCCGGCCTGCGGGTTTACGCCTTCACGTACGCCCCGCGCAGAGCCCTGACCTCCTGTCCTACGCCCCCGGTGCGCACCCCTACGCCCCGAGCGCGTGCGTCAACGTATAGATCAGCAGCCCCACCAGCGCCCCCACCACCGTGCCGTTGATCCGGATGAACTGCAGGTCGCGGCCGATATGCGCCTCGATCTTCTGCGTCGTCTGCTCGGCGTCCCAGCCCGCCACGGTGTCCGTGATCAGTGAGGTGATCTCGCGGCGGTACGTGTTGACCACATGCACCGCGACATCCTCGACCCAGCCCTCGACCTTGTTCTGCAGCCGGGCGTCGGAGGACAGCCGCGCACCGAGGGACAGCAGCCCCGCCCGTACCCGCAGGCGCAGCTCACTGCGCTCGTCCTCCGCCGCCGCCACAATCATCTGGCGTACGGAGGACCAGGCCGAGGCGATGATGTCCTGGACCTCGCCGCGGCCGAGGACCTCGGACTTGAGGCGCTCCACACGCATCCGCGTATCCGTGTCGGACTGCAGGTCCGACGCGAAGTCCGTGAGGAAGCGGTCGATGGCGCCACGCGCCGGATGCTCGGGCATGTCGCGCATCTCGGTGACGAAGCGCAGCAGCTCCTTGTAGACCCGCTCGCCGACCTTCTTGTCCACGAAGCGCGGGGTCCAGCCCGGCGCACCGCCCTGGACCGCGTCCATCACCTGGTCGCTGTGCAGGACCAGCCAGTCATGGGCCCGTACGCAGACCAGGTCGACGACCTTGCGATGGCCCCCGTCCGCCACGATCTTGTCCAGGGTCTTGCCGATCCCGGGCGCGATCTCGGCGGCGTCCGCGCGGCGGGTGATGGCCTCGCCGACCACGGCCTGGACATCGGAGTCGCGCAGGACCGTGAGGGCGCCGCGCAGAGCCGTGGAGAGTTCGGCCGTGACGCGATCGGCGTTGGCGGGTTCGGCGAGCCAGTCGCCGAGCCGGGCCCCGATACCGACGGCGCGCAGCCGGCGGCGTACGACATCCTCGGAGAGGAAGTTCTCACCGACGAACTCGCCGAGCGACGCGCCCAGTTGGTCCTTCTTCGTGGGGATGATCGCGGTGTGCGGAATGGGCAGGCCGAGAGGGTGCCGGAACAGGGCCGTGACCGCGAACCAGTCCGCCATCGCGCCCACCATGCCGGCCTCCGCGGCGGCCGCGACATAGCCGGTCCAGGGCCCGAACCCGGAGTTCTGCGCCCACTTGGCCAGGACATAGACGATCGCGACGAAGACGAGCAGGCCGGTCGCGGTGGCCTTCATACGGCGCACTCCGCGGCGGCGCTCCTCGTCGGCCGCATTGAATGAGAAGCCGGAACCCGGGGAATGCTGCCCGCGGGAAGACGGTCCGGATTCCTCCGGATCTGGTCCGGTTTCTTCCGCATCCTTCACGTTCGTCTGCTCCATCCGCCCTACCGCTCCATCCGCCGGCCGGCCCCCGGGGTCACGCACCTATTGTCCCTGCCTGAGCCGTTCTTCGAATTGTCCCTGCTTGCCCGTTCCTCGAACGCATCACATCTGACCGACTCCTGGAACGCATCAGGAGTTCCCGGCGTCCTCCTTGTCGACGCGGAACTCCGGGGAATCTCAGGGATGCCCCCGACGCCGCGCACGGGAAGACGGCAAGGCACGACACGGGGGGTACCGTGCGCGGCCTCGGGCCGCATACCGCAAAATGGGATTGTCCAACCGGAGCCTCGGGCTCCCCTGCCCGAGGAGCACACCGCGCATGACCAAGCGTCGTGGTTATGCCCTTGTCGCCACGCTCACAGCCGTGGTGGTGCTGATCTCCACCGTCATATACCTCGCCTTCTCGGGCGGTGACAGCCGGGACACCACCATCAGCGCGGGCCCCTCGCCGCAAGGTTCCGCCGATCGTGCGGCGGCCGGCTCCTGGGTCGGTACGTGGGCCACGGCCCCGGCCGGCGCCGGACCCCGCCCGGGGGCGGGCTTCGCGGGCCGCACCCTGCGCAATGTGGTGCACACCAGCGTCGGCGGTACGAGTGCCCGCATCACGCTCTCCAACCTCTTCGGCACCCGGCCGTTGACGATCAGCCACGCCTCGATCGCGCTGGCCTCCGCGCCGAGCAACCCGACCGCGCGGCCGGACAGCCTGCGCCGCCTCACCTTCGGCGGCCAGCCCCGGGCCGTGATCCCCGCGGGCGGCCAGATCGTCTCGGACTCGGTCCGGGTCGACGTACCGGCGGATGCGGACCTGCTGGTCAGCACCTACTCGCCGACGCCGTCCGGACCGGTCACCTACCACCCGCACGCACGCCAGATCTCGTACGTGGCGAACGGCGACCAGACGCAGAACCCGCGCGGCGACACGTACACGGAGCAGAGCCCGTACTGGCGCTATCTGACCGCCGTCGACGTGCTGACCCGCGAGGCGTCCGGCTCCGTGGTGGTCATCGGCGACTCGCTCACCGACGGCGTCACCTCCACGCTCGGCGCCAACGCCCGCTGGACCGACGTCCTCGCGGACCGGCTGCGCGAAGAGGCGGGCGCGCCCCGGCTCGGTGTGCTGAACGAAGGCATCAGCGGCAACCAGCTGATTCCCGGCGGGCAGTTCAAGGCCGCGGGCCCGAGCGGGGTGAGCCGCTTCGAGCGCGACGTCCTGTCCCGTACGGGCGTGAGGTCCGTGGTCGTCGTCCTGGGCGTCAACGACCTGCTGCGCAACCCCCGGTACGCCGACGCCGACCGGCTCCTCGAAGCTATGCGTGAACTCACCCGCCAGGCACACGCCCGCGGACTGCGGGTCACGGGCGCCACGTTGATGCCCTTCAACGGTCACCGCGGCTACCGTCCGCACCTGGACCAGCTGCGCCGCACGATCAACGCGGAGATCCGCAGCGGCCGCGTCTTCGACTCGGTCGTCGACTTCGACCGCGCCCTGCGCGATCCGTACGCACCGGACCGGCTGCGGGAGCCGTACGACTCGGGCGACCATCTGCACCCGAGCGATGCGGGATACCGGAAGATGGCGGAGGCCTTCAACCTTTCGCACCTGCGGGGTTCGGCCCCGGCGGAGCTCTGAGCCTGCCTGCTCCGTACGCCTGGGCGGTCGCTAGTCTTCGCGGATGCGTACGTGGTGGAGGGGGCGGCGGCTCTACGCGATCGGGGCCGCGGTGGTGGTCGTGGCGGCCGGGGTGGCGGTGCCGGTCACGCTCGCCGAGTCCGAGGAGCCCTGCTGGTCGGCGCCGGAGTCGGTGACGCGGCTTGTGGGGGATCCGGGGGCGGCGACGGAGGCACTCGATCCGGGGGAGGATCTGTCCCGCCTCGACTCGGTGCGCAAGCTGCTCGTCCACACTTCACTGTGCGATCCGCAGGACTTGGGCCGGGTGATCGAGTCGGCCACGATCCCGGCGGCCGGGAAACCCCGCACCACCGCGCAGGCACGCGCCGCGTACGCGGCGGCCGCTGCCTACGACGAGCAGTCGGACGTCCCCGGCGGCCTCGAACCGTTCCTCGCGCGGCTGCTCGCCGACTATGTGGTGGATGCCGCGCGCGCCGAGGATGTCGTCACCGACCGGCCCGGCGGTCCGACCTCGCCGGACGATGACACCTGGTTCGAGCAGTACGACCACCCTCAAGAGCCCCACGCCGCCTTCGCCTACAGGCAGTTCGGTGAAGGCCCCGAACTGAAGTGGCTCGTGGGCCGGCTGGCGCGGGACCCCAAGGCCTTCGCGCTCCTCTACGACGCCGAACGCGCCTATTTCGCCCACTGCTTGGAACGCTTCGACCCGCGTCGGCTGCTGATCGACGAACAGGTCACAAAGAAGGAAGCCCCTCGCAAGGTTCTCGACTACGACGTGCGCTGGTCCCTGAGTTACGCGGCCGACCGGATCGGCGGCCTGATGCAGGACCGGGTCGACAGCGCCCGCAGAGGCGAGATCGAGGACCTCGCCGCCTTCGACCGTGCGGTACGCGGCCACCTCAAGGGAACCTACGAGCCGGCTCCGGACCGGATCCGCACCCGCCCCGTCATGGGCGACATCGCGCGCCGCCCGGCGGCCGGTCCGCTGCGGGGCGATGTAATGGACGGCCGCCATCAGCTGCTGCCGGTGCTCGAGACGTGGGCCGCCTCGCACGATGTGCCGGACGAGCTGGTGGCGCGGATGCGCCTCCTGGTGGACGAGAACTACGTGCGCGGCATGGCCGTGTGGTGACGATCAGCCCGGCTGCACCGCATGGACGTCGGTGCAGCCCCGCCGCTCCCCCTGATCCTGCGCGAAGGCCCGGACCAGTTCCCGTACGCGGCGGTCGGACAGGCCCGTGTCGTCGTTCGCCCAGCCGCTGAAGTTGGCGTCCTCGCCGTCGCAGCGGGCAGCGGACGTGCCACTGTGCCGCTTGCCGTCGTAGGCGACGAGACGATTGCTCCAGTCTCCGTACCAGGCACCGAACATGGCGTCGGGCCTGCCGTACTCGTCCGCTGCGAGCTCGTCGCCCGCCGGGTCGTACCCGGCGCGGAAGAACAGCTCGCAGCGGGCCGCCGGCCCGGCCGAAGCGGCCTTGCTCCGTACCGTGGTCCCGGCGGGCAGACCCGCGTCGGCCAGGAATCCGCAGCCGGTGTCCCGGGCCTCGTGCACAGGTACCGGCCTGGCCGTCCGGGACAGGGCGTGCGCCGGGGTCTTCAGCGGCGATGCTCCGCAGCCCAGCTCCTGCGCAGCGTGATTGGCCACTGCCACCGCGGCCCGCAGGACGGCATCCTTGGCGTTCACGTTCTCGTCGTAACCGGCGGTGGCGCGCACGAGCATCCTGCGGGGCCTGCCGTCGTCGTCCTTGCCGAGCGCGGGACAGTTCCGCAGCAGCTGCACGGCTCCGAACTGGTCGGTGATTCCCGGGAGTCCGCCGGGCAGCAAGCCCATCTCCGTCCAGCCCTCGTTCTCGAAGACCCGCCAGAACTCGTTGTCGACCTGGTCGCGATGCGTGTAGGCACCGACCTCGACGACGGTGCCCGAGCGGGTGCCGCCGCTGTCGTAGGTCACGGAGCAGTAGTACGAGGCGAGGCCTTCGATCCGCTTCTCCTCGGCCGCCTCCAGGCGCTTGCCGTCGGGGTTCAGCTCATCCACCACACCGTCCGGCAGCACTCCGCCACAGGCCTGACGCGCCACCCACCAGTCCGTCGCATACGGCTTCCCGCAGTACCCGACCAGCCCGAGCACCGCCACACCGAGCACCGAAAGCTTGACCCAGCGTCGCACTCGCAACCCCACCCCGTACCACCGAAAGACCGAACGGAGCGGACCCTACCGGCAGCGCCCGACCCACCGGACCGGCAGGCCCTACTCCCCCAGCTCCTTGCGCTCGGCCCTCTTCTCCAGCTTGGCCCTGCGGCGCTCCTCCTTGAGGCGCTGCTTCTCCGCGCGGGTCACTTTGCGTTCGACACCGACCCCGCCCATGAGCGCGAAGCCCGTGAGGACCACGCGGGGCGCCCCGGGGTCGCCCGGTACGCCCTCCTCGCGGTGGTCGAAGCCGCCCATGATGCCGAAGCCCCGCACCACGACCTCGACGCCAGGCGGGACGATCACGTTCATCCCGCCCATGATGGCGACGCAGTTGACCGTGATCTCGCGCTCCTCGAAGGAGGCCTCGCGCAGATCGATCTCGCCGCCGCCCCAGAACGCGAAGCAGTTGAAGCGGCGCGGCGCGGTCCACATGCCCTTGCGCTGGAAGCCGGCCATGATCGCCACGCCGCCGCGCGAGGTGGCCTCGCCGCCGATGCGCGCGGGCCAGTCGGGGCCCCCTGCGGGCTGAGCGGGGGCGAACGGCACGGGTGCCACGGCCTGTCCGGCGCCCGGCAGATCGCGGGTCAGGGGCTCCAAGTCCCCGTACGTACGCGCCTTGTAGACGGAATCGAGGCGCTCCTCGAACTCCTCCATGTCGAGGCGGCCCTCGGCCAGCGCGTCCCGCAGGACCTCGGCGACCCGCTCTCGGTCGGCGTCTGATGCCCTCAGCTCGGGCAGGTCGTCGGTCATATGAATCAGCCTAGCCGGGCGACCGCCACGAGAGTCACCCCCACCGGACCGAAGCAAGGCAACCGCGGCAAAGGGCACCCCGCCGGGCCACCGCCGCGACCGTCACCCCAGCTCCGCCCGGTCCGCGTACATCTTCGCGATCACCGCTTCGATATCGGGCTCCCGCACGGAGAGATCCACCAGCGGATACGCGGAGGCGATCTCGGTGACCAGCGGGGCCGCGGACGCGGAGGCCGGGAACGCCAGCCACTGGCGGGGGCCTTCCACCCGGAGGACCCGCGCGCCGGGCACGTCGAGCGGGGGCAGTTCGCGCTCCAGGTCCACCACCAGGGTGCGCTCGCTCTCGCCGATCTCGTGGAGTCCGGCGAGCGCGCCGTCGTACATGAGACGGCCGTGGTCGATGACCATCACGCGCTTGCAGAGCTGCTCGATGTCCTGCAGATCGTGGGTGGTGAGCAGGACGGTCGTACCGGCGGAGGCGTTCAAGTCCCGCAGGAATTCGCGGACTTTGGCCTTGCTGACCACATCGAGGCCGATCGTCGGCTCGTCGAGATACAGCACCTCCGGATCGTGCAGGAGCGCCGCCGCGATATCGCCGCGCATCCGCTGACCGAGGGAGAGCTGGCGTACGGGGACGGCCAACAGGTCGGCGAGGTCGAGGAGTTCGACGCAGCGGTCGAGATTGGCGCGGAAGCGGGCGTCCGGGATGCGGTACATGCGGTGGGCCAGCTTGTACGAGTCGATGAGCGGCAGGTCCCACCACAGTGTGGTGCGCTGCCCGAAGACCACACCGATGCGGTGGGCGAGCCGGGTGCGCTCACGGGAGGGGTCGATGCCCGCGACCCGTACGCGCCCGCCGCTCGGCGTGAGGATCCCGGTCAGCATCTTGATCGTGGTCGACTTGCCGGCACCGTTCGGCCCGATGTAGCCGACCATCTCGCCGCGCGGCACGGTGAAGCTGATGCCGTCGACCGCCCGCACCTCATGGCGTTCGCGCCGCAGGAACCCCTTCTTCTTGCGGACGTCGAACACCTTCCGTACGTCCTCGAGCTCGATGAAATCCTTGATCTCGGAGTCCACGACGCGATCAGCTCCCTGTACTGCGATACGCACGAAGTCCCGCCCGCCAGCACAGCCCCGCGAGCAGCGCGCACAGCACGGCGACGAGCGGCGGCAGGAAGGCCGTGAAGGACGGGGAGAACGGAAGGTCCACCGGGTAGGGCCGGCCGAGGACGTAGAGCGCGGGCAGCCAGTTGACGAAGGCCAGCGGCAGTACGAAGGTCACCCCGCGCACGAGGTCCTTGGCGAAGATGGTCGGCGGGTACTGAAGGAGCGTATTTCCGCCGTACGTGAAGGAGTTGACCACTTCCGCGGCGTCACGCGCCCAGAACTGGAACGCGGCACCGGCCACCATCACCGCCCCGAAGATCACCCCGCCGGACAGCACCATCACCGGGACGACGCAGACCTTGAGCACCGTCCAGTCGACGTCCACGAGGACCAGCGCCCACACCAGGACGAAGAGCCCCTGGGTGACGCGCCCGAGCCGGCGCAGAGCGAACCGGTCGGCGGCGACCTGCGCGAGAACCGGCGCGGGCCGCACGAGCAGGGTGTCGAGGGTGCCGTCGCGCACCCGCCGGCCGATCCGGGAGACCTGGCCGAGCGCGAGGTCGGCGAGACCGAAAGCGGTGCTGGTCGCCCCGTACAGGAAAGCGACCTCGGTGAAGTCGAAGCCGCCGAGACCCTCGACGTGCGAGAACATCAGCAGGATCACGACGAAGTCGAAGAACGTCACGACGAAGTTGGCGAGCAGCGTCATCGCGAACGAGAAGCGGTACGCCATCGTGGACCTGATCCACATGGCCGCGATCATCCGGAACGCGGCGAGCCCGCCGGCCACACGGGAGACCCCGGGTCCGGCGATGGGACGCGACTCAGCCACCCTGGACCACCACCCTTCGCCGCGCGACCAGTTGGAGCCCACGCCCGGCCGCGAGCAGCACCACGGCCCACCCGGCCTGGAACCCGTACGCCTTCAGCAGTCCCCAGCCGGTGTACTTGCCGAGGAACACATCGGCCGGCACCTGCAGCATCGACGCCCACGGCAGGACGCGCGCCACGTCGCCGAGCGCCCCGGGGAAGACGGTGAGGGGCAGCAGCATCCCGGAGAAGAACAGCCCGCACAGCCAGGCGATCTGCACCACGCCCGCCCCGTCCATCAGCCAGAACGCGCTGAGCGCCACCAGGAACCAGATGGCGAAACCGACCACGACCCCCAGCGCGACCGAGCCGAGGAACGCCGGCCACTGCCAGGCCGCGTCGGGCAGCGCGAGATCGAAGGCGAGCGCGCCCACGGCCATCGGTACGATCCCGCGGCCGACCAGCTCGAAGGCGGCCCGCCCCAAGTCGGCGGCCAGCCACCACAGTTGAAGATCGGCGGGACGGTAGAGATCGATCGCGATATCACCGGTCTTGATCCGCTCGATCAGCTCCTCGGCGAATCCGCCGCCGCCCATCAGACCGCAGGTCGCGAGCAGCGCCTGCCCGATCCAGACGAACGCGAGGGCCTCGGGCTTGTCGTAGCCGCCCAGGTTCGGACGCTCGTCCCACAGGGCGACGAAGGTGAACGCCAGAACGAACCCGAAGACGGTGTTGGTGAAGATGCCCGCGGCGGTCGCCACCCGGTACGTCGAGTGCCGCCGGAACCCGCCGGCCGCCACGGCCGCGTACAAGCGCACGTGTCTGCCCCTTCCCGGCCACGCGTCCACGGGCCGCCGACCCACCGGAGGCAGCCAAAGACGACGACCCTAGCCGCGCACGGCAACCGGGCGCCACGCGTTTTCACTCATCCGGCCGACCGCACGGCCGTCCGGGGCGCGCGGCGCAGACGGGGCTCATACAACCTGATGCCAAGGTGTCAGACATGAGCGACGAGCCGCGTGAGCAGGAGGGGCCGCAGCAGGGGTGGGCTCCCCGTGAGCCGGAGCCCGCCGGGGCGCCGCAGCCCGGTCCCGCATCCGCACAGGACCCGACCCCCAAGGGCAAGAAGAGCCGCAAGCGCACCGGCTGGCGGCGGATCCTGCCCACCTGGCGGATGGTCCTCGGCACCTTCCTGCTCCTGTGCCTGCTGATCGGCGGCGCGCTCGTCGCCGGCTACATGCTCGTCGACATCCCGCCCGCCAACGCCGCCGCGACCGCCCAGACCAACGTGTACCTGTACGCCGACGGCAAACAGCTCGCCCGCGACGGCGACATCAACCGCGAGAACATCCCGCTCGCCCAAGTCCCCGAGAACGTACGGCAGGCGGTGCTCGCCGCCGAGGACCGCGACTTCTACTCCGAGTCCGCCGTCGACCCCAAGGCGATGCTGCGCGCGGCCTGGAACACCGTCACCGGCAAGGGCAAGCAGTCCGGTTCGACGATCACCCAGCAGTACGTGAAGAACTACTACCTCAACCAGGACCAGACGATCGGCCGCAAGGTGAAGGAGTTCTTCATCGCGATCAAGCTGGGGCGCGAGGTCAGCAAGGACGACATCCTCGAGGGCTACCTCAACACCAGCTACTTCGGGCGCAACGCGTACGGCATCTCCGCCGCCGCCCACGCGTACTACGACAAGAAGCCCGAGGACCTGACCACCGCCGAGGGCGCGTACCTCGCGACGCTCCTCAACTCCCCCAGCGCATACGACGTGACGGCGCACCCCGAGAACAAGCCGCGGGCCGTGGCGCGCTGGAACTACGTGCTCGACGGCATGGTCAAGGAGAAGTGGCTGGCCCCCGCGGTCCGTTCGAAGATGAAGTTCCCCGAACCGGAGGCCGAGGCGGGTACGTCATCGGGTCTGTCCGGACAGCGCGGCTACCTGGTGAACGCCGTCAAGGACTACCTCCTCGCCAACGAGATCGTCGACGAGGACGAACTCAAGAGCGGCGGCTACCGCATCACCACCACGATCGACCCCGATCAGCAGGACGCCTTCGTCAAGGCCGTCGACGACCAGCTGATGTCCAAACTCGACAAGGACGCCCGCAAGATCGACCGGAAGGTACGGGCGGGCGGCGCCGCGATCGACCCCGCGACCGGCCGGGTCACCGCGCTCTACGGCGGGATCGACTACGTCAAGCAGTTCACCAACAACGCCACCCGGCGCGATTACCAGGCCGGCTCCACCTTCAAGGCCTTCGTCCTCGCCTCGGCCTTCGACCACGACTCCACCACCCAGGACGGCCGTCCGATCACCCCCAACACCATCTACGACGGCACCAGCGGCCGCCCCGTACAAGGGTGGAACGGCGAGCGTTTCGCCCCGGAGAACGAGGATCACGTCGACTACGGCAACATCACCGTGCGCACCGCCGCCGAGAAGTCCGTCAACTCGGTGTTCGCGCAGATGGCCGTGGACGTCGGCTCGGAGAAGGTGATGGACACCTCCATCGACCTCGGCATCCCGAAGACCACCCCCGGCCTCGGCCCGTACCCCTCGATCTCGCTCGGCACCCCGACCGCCAGCGTCCTGGACGTCGCCCAGGCGTATGCGACCCTCGCCAACCACGGCCGGCACGGCACCTTCGCGCTCGTCGACAAGCTCGAGAAGAACGGCAAGGAGATCGCGCTCCCCGCCCGGGACACCGAGCAGGTCATCTCCCGCGCGGCCGCCGACACCACCACCTCAGTGCTGCAGTCCGTCGTCGACGACGGCACCGGCTCCGCCGCACTCGCCGCGGGCCGCCCGGCCGCGGGCAAGACGGGCACGGCCGAGGAGGACAAGGCCGCCTGGTTCGCGGGCTACACCCCCGAACTCGCCACCGTCGTCGCCGTGATGGGCCAGGACCCCGACACCGCCGTCCAGACCCCGCTGTACGGGGCGCTCGGCCAGCCGCGCATGAACGGCGGCGCGTATCCGGCGCGGATCTGGGCCCAGTTCACCCGGACCGCACTGGCCGGCAAGCCCGTGCGGAACTTCGACCTGGAGATCCCGTCCGGTTCCGAGGAACCGCCGCCGCTGCCCACTGTCCCGCCGCAGGACGGCCGGACGGAAGGCGCCGACGAAGGCCGGACCCAGGGGCAGGACCAGGGCCGGACCCAAGGCACCGACCAAGGGCAGACCCAGGGCCAGGACCAAGGGCAGACGCAGGGCACCGACCAAGGCCAGGACCAGGGGCAGACCCAAGGCACCGACCAGGGCCAGACCCAAGGTCAGGTCCAGGGCCAGACCAACGGAGGCACCGACGGCGGAGCCGATGCCGGAGGGCAGGACGGCGGACAGGGCGAGGACGCGAGCGGGGGCGGGGGCGACGGGGCGGACGCCGGGAGTACGTAGCCCGCGTCATGCACGGATGAACGCATATGGGGAGGGGCCGGCGAATCTGTTCGCCGGCCCCTCCCCGTATGACGTCAGCATGCCGTCCGCATGCCGACCGTATGCCAGAAAAAGCGGGCCTAGAGATATAGGCCGGTCGAGTCCTCCGACCCCTCGAAGCGGTCGGCCGCGACGGCATGCAGATCCCGCTCGCGCATCAGCACATAGGCGACCCCGCGGACCTCGACCTCAGCACGGTCCTCCGGGTCGTACAGAACCCGGTCACCGGGCTCGACCGCCCGCACGTTCTGCCCGACGGCGACGACCTCCGCCCACGCGAGCCGCCGGCCCACGGCCGCGGTCGCCGGGATCACGATCCCGCCGGTCGAACGCCGCTCGCCCTCGATCGTGTCCGTCCGCACGAGGACCCGGTCGTGCAGCATCCGGATGGGCAACTTGTCGTGATGGGTGTTCGCGCTCACGCCCCGAACCTACCTGCCTCCACGTCGGCCGTACGCCCCAGGGTCGGGGCCTTCTAGCCCCTCCGGCGGCGCGATCCCAGGGCCAGCAGCCCCACGACCCCGACGACGAGCAGCGCCACCGGCACCACCCGTTCCAAGCGCGGTGCGCCGTCACCGTCGACGAACTGCGCCTTCACCTCGCTGACCGCCCGGTTCGCGCTCACGTACGCGCGCCCGAGGCTCTGGTCGACACCGCCGACGAAACGGGCCTTCGCATCCCCGACGATCGTCTTCGGATGCATCCGCACCCCGATCTCGTCCAGGGTTTCGGCCAGCTGGGTGCGCCGCCGCTTGATGTCCGCCTCGATCTCAGCGGGGGTCCTGGCATCCGACACCGCGCCGCCTCCGTAATGTCGTACGTCTCTGGGAAGAGACAGTCTGTCAGTTCCCACGACCCGGTACCTCACGGCAGCCCCGTTACGCTCATTGCATACCGATCCCGACCGCATCGAGGAGTCCGACCGATGAGCGAGCGCCTGCAGCCCGGCGACACCGCCCCCGCCTTCACCCTGCCCGACGCGGACGGCAACGAGGTCTCCCTCGCCGCGCACAAGGGCCGCAAGGTCATCGTCTACTTCTACCCGGCGGCCCTGACCCCCGGCTGCACCAAGCAGGCCTGCGACTTCACGGACAACCTCGACGCGCTCACCACCGCGGGCTACGACGTCATCGGCGTCTCGCCGGACAAGCCCGAGAAGCTCGCGAAGTTCCGCGACAAGGAGAACCTCAAGGTCACCCTGGTCGGCGACCCGTCGAAGGAAACTCTCGAGGCCTACGGCGCCTTCGGCGAGAAGAAGCTCTACGGCAAGGTCGTCACGGGCGTCATCCGTTCGACGATCGTGGTCGACGAGGCGGGCAAGGTCGAGCACGCCTTCTACAACGTGAAGGCCACAGGCCACGTCGCCAAGATCATGCGGGACCTGGGGGTCTGAGAACCCTCTCGATCGGTCCTCGGCTCCCCCGTAGACTGACCGGGCGGGTGCGCGCCGAACCGGCGTGATGCCCGCTTTGTCGCGGTCGTGGTGGAATTGGCAGTCACGCCAGGTTTAGGTCCTGGTGGGAGAAATCCCGTGAGGGTTCGAGTCCCTCCGACCGCACGCGCAAAGGGCGCCCCCGCAGAGGGAGCGCCCTTTTCCGTTGGCAGGACTCGTGCTTGGCGGCACCTACGCCTTGGTGTTCTCCTGCTCCAAGGCCTCCGCCTCCTCCTCCGGCTCGCGTCCCGGCGTCTTGATGTCCCACTTCGTGATCGCGAAGCGGAAGATCGCGTAGTACACGACGGCGAAGGCCAGACCGATCGGGATGATCAGCCACGGTTTCGTCGCCAGGCTCCAGTTGATGCCGTAGTCGATGAGGCCGGCCGAGAAGCTGAAGCCGTCCTTGACGCCCAGCGCCCAGGTGACCGCCATCGAGACGCCGGTGAGCACCGCGTGGATCGCGTACAGGACGGGTGCGAGGAAGACGAAGGAGTACTCGATCGGTTCGGTGATGCCGGTGACGAACGAGGTCAGGGCGAGGGAGAACATCATGCCGCCGACGACCTTGCGGCGTTCGGGCCGGGCACAGTGGACCATCGCGAGGCAGGCTGCGGGGAGGGCGAACATCATGATCGGGAAGAAGCCGGTCTGGTAGATGCCCGCGGTCGGGTCGCCGGCGAGGAACATGCTGATGTCGCCGTGGACCACGGTGCCGTCGGACTTTTCGAATGAGCCGAACTGGAACCAGAGGGGCACGTTCAGGAACTGGTGGAGGCCGATCACGAGGAGCGCGCGGTTGGCGAGGCCGAAGATACCGGAGCCCCAGGCGCCGAGGCCTTCGAGCCAGTTGGAGAAGCTCTCCAGTGCGTCACCGATCGCGGGCCACACCCACAGGCACAGTGCGGCGAAGATGATGCCGACGAACGCCATGATGATCGGGACGAGCCGGCGGCCGTTGAAGAAGCCGAGCCAGGAGACGAGCTTGGTGCGGTGGTAGCGGACCCAGAACCAGGAGGCGAGCAGGCCCATGATGATGCCGCCGAAGACGCCCGGGTTCTGATAGGTGGCGTTGGCGGCTGCCTCGGCCGCGTAGTCGATGCACTGGTTGCCCGCGAGCGCCTGGCCGTCGGGGCAGTCCACCGGGAATGCCTTCAGCACTCCGCGGTAGACCAGGAAGCCGGCGACCGCGGCGAGCGCCGTGGAACCGTCAGCCTTCTTCGCCATACCGATCGCGACACCGATGCAGAACAGCAGCGGCAGTCCGAGGTCGGCGTCCAGGAGGGCGCCGCCCGCACCGGCGAAGACCTTGGCGACATTCGTCCAGCCGAGGCCGTCCTTGCCGAAGACGTCGTCCTGACCGAGCCGGTTGACGATGCCGGCCGCGGGGAGCACGGCGATCGGCAGCTGCAGGCTGCGCCCCATCTTCTGCAGCCCTTGGAAGAAGTTGCTCCAGGGGCTCGGCCGCGGTGCGGCTGCAGCGTTCGCGCTCATGGGCTTCCTCCGGAATAGGCCTGGCTCGGCGGCCGTTGTAGATTGGTGTAGACCAGTGAGGGACCGGCGTCGGCGCCCGCGCGGACAACCCGTGCGTACTCCGATGATCGACATCATTCGGTACGCCGGTTATGACCGCCCGCGAAGATGGGCCAACCGTGCGTTACCGTGTCAAAACGGACCAATGGTGGGCCGGCCGTCGCTTGCGAGAGCGCGCGAAAGATCAGGGAGAAAGACATGGCCACGAAGGCTGAGAAGATCGTTGCCGGCCTCGGCGGTATCGACAACATCGAAGAGGTCGAGGGCTGCATCACGCGCCTGCGGACCGAGGTTGTCGACGCCAGCAAGGTCGACGAGGCCGCCCTCAAGGCCGCCGGCGCCCACGGTGTCGTGAAGATGGGCACCGCGATCCAGGTCGTCATCGGCACGGACGCCGACCCGATCGCCGCGGACATCGAAGACATGATGTGAGCCGCTGAGCTCCCAAGGAGGCCCCGCCCCGGTTTGTCGGGGGCGGGGCCTCCTTGCGCGTGCGGGGGCGTCGTGGCGTGTGTGGGCTCTGGGCGCGTGTCCTCCAACGCCCGGGGGGGTGGGTGTATAGGCTCGACCGCATGTCTCGTATCGACGGCCGCACCGCCGAATCCCTCCGCCCCGTCACCATCGAACGCGGATGGAGCAAGCACGCCGAAGGCTCCGTACTCGTCTCCTTCGGTGACACCAAAGTCTTCTGCACCGCCTCCGTCACCGAAGGCGTCCCGCGCTGGCGCAAGGGCAGCGGCGAGGGCTGGGTCACCGCCGAGTACTCGATGCTGCCGCGCTCCACGAACACCCGCGGCGACCGCGAATCCGTCCGCGGCAAGATCGGCGGCCGTACCCACGAGATCTCCCGCCTGATCGGCCGCTCGCTGCGCGCCGTCGTCGACTACAAGGCGCTCGGCGAGAACACCATCGTCCTCGACTGCGATGTCCTGCAGGCCGACGGCGGCACCCGTACCGCCGCCATCACCGGCGCGTACGTGGCCCTCGCCGATGCCGTCGCCTGGGCCCAGGGCAAGAAGCTGATCAAGCACGGGCGCAAGCCGCTCACCGACACGGTCGCCGCCGTCTCCGTCGGCATCGTCGACGGCGTGCCGCTGCTCGACCTCTGTTACGAGGAGGACGTCCGCGCCGAGACCGACATGAATGTGGTCTGCACCGGCGACGGCCGTTTCATCGAGGTCCAGGGCACCGCCGAGGCCGCGCCCTTCGCGCGCGACGAGCTGAACGCGCTGCTCGACCTCGCGGTCGCCGGCTGCGACGAACTCGCCGCACTGCAGCGCAAGGCGCTCGAGCAGACGCTCGGCTGACACCGGCCGCGCAACCGTGCACGCCCTGCTGGGCGTTCTAAGGGTTACGGGCGTACGGCAAGCCGCCGTGCGCCCGTCCGTCACAAGGGGAGGAACCGTTCCATGGCCTCGCGCCACCGCCGTATCGCTCTGGCAGCCGCCAGCGCCGCGCTGATCACGCCGTTCGTCATCGGCTGCAGCGCCATCGACAAGGCGCTCGACTGCGCCCAGACCGCGAGCGCCGTCGCCCAGAGCGCCTCCGACCTGCAGCAGGCCGTTCAGGACGCGGCCGAGAACCCGCTTGAAGCGGACAAGGCCCTGGACCAGATCGACAAGAACCTCGACGAGATCACCGACAAGACTGACAACACGGATGTCGGCAAGGCGGTCGACGACATCTCGGCCGCGGTGGACAACGTGCGACAGGCCATCAAGGACGGCGACCCGACGCCGGACGTCGGCCCGGTGGTCGACGCGACGGGTGAGCTGACGAAGGCCTGCTCGCCGTAGGTGGGCTTGATCTTCGGGGTGCGGGTCGGTGGGGGGCGCCTGCGGCGGGCCTTTCTCCCCGCCCCGCCCCTTCCCGAAACCGGGGGCTGAGTTGCCTGGCCGGCTGGGACGCTGGTCGGCCGAAGAGGGGAACCGGCGATAATCGCCCCATGACCCGCCTCATCCTCGCCACCCGCAATGCCGGAAAGATCACCGAGCTGCGTGCGATCCTCGCCGACGCCGGGCTCGCCCATGAGCTCGTCGGTGCCGATGCGTATCCCGAGATCCCGGACGTCAAGGAAACCGGCGTCACCTTCGCCGAGAACGCGCTGCTCAAGGCGCACGCCCTCGCCCAGGCCACCGGTCTGCCCGCCGTCGCCGACGACTCCGGTCTCTGCGTGGACGTGCTCGGCGGAGCGCCCGGCATCTTCTCCGCGCGCTGGGCGGGCCGGCACGGCGACGACAAGGCCAACCTCGACCTCCTCCTCGCCCAGCTCTCCGACATCGACGCGCCCCACCGCGCCGCGCACTTCGCGTGCGCCGCGGCCCTCGCGCTGCCGGACGGCACGGAGCGCGTCGTCGAGGGCCGCCTGCGCGGGGCCCTCCGCCACGAGCCGGCCGGCGACGGCGGTTTCGGCTACGACCCGATCCTGCAGCCGGACGGCGAGACGCGGACGTGCGCGCAGATGACGGCCTCGGAGAAGAACGCGATCAGCCACCGGGGCGTGGCGTTCCGGGCGCTGGTGCCGGTGGTGAAGGAATTGCTGGGCTGACGTTCACAAAACCGGTAGCCCCGGGCGCCCAACTCGGGCCTCAGCACTGACGAAAGACCCCTGAATCGGGCTGATTCAGGGGTCTTTTGTCATGCCTGTCCCGCTGTGTCCCAGGCCACTGGAACCGGAGGTTCCTTATCTGGTCTTCACCGTGTTACAACTGGTCTACACCACTAACTGGTGTAGACCACGCGGCCGATCGGCCCGCGTCTTCTGAGCGACGTCGCCGTCCCCAACACTCCCTGTTCCAGGCGGCGTCATGCCCACTGGAGGAAGTTGTGTCCACGGCTGCCGCACCTGCGGCCGACAAGAAAAAGGGCGCCGGCGTGATGGCGGTCATGCAGCGCATCGGCCGCAGCCTCATGCTGCCGGTCGCGGTTCTGCCCGCCGCCGCACTGCTGCTCCGCTTCGGCCAGGCCGACATGCTCGGCGCGGACGGCCTCGGCTGGAACAAGCTCGCCAGCTACATGGCCGCCGGTGGTGGCGCGCTGCTCGACAACATGCCGCTGCTTTTCGCCGTCGGTATCGCGATCGGCTTCGCCAAGAAGTCGGACGGTTCCACGGCCCTCGCGGCCGTCACCGGCTACCTGGTCTTCCAGAAGGTGCTCGCCACCTTCACCGACAGCAACCTGCCGAAGGTCGCCGCGGTCGCCGACGGCAAGATCGTCATGAACGAGGCGCCGGTCAACGCCGGTGTGCTCGGCGGCGTGATCATGGGTGTCGTCGTCGCCCTGCTGTACCAGAAGTTCTACCGCACCAAGCTTCCCGACTGGGCGGGCTTCTTCGGCGGCCGCCGTCTCGTCCCGATCCTGTCCGCCTTCGCGGGTCTGGTCATCGGCATCGTCTTCGGTCTGATCTGGCCGGTCCTCGGTACCGGTCTGCACAACTTCGGTGAGTGGCTGGTCGGCTCCGGTTCGGTCGGCGCGGGCATCTTCGGTGTCGCCAACCGTGCGCTGATCCCGATCGGCATGCACCACCTGCTGAACTCCTTCCCGTGGTTCCAGGCCGGCAGCTTCCAGGCCGACGGTGCGACCTACTCCGGTGACATCGCCCGCTTCCTGCACGGCGACCCGACCGCGGGCCAGTTCATGACCGGCTTCTTCCCGATCATGATGTTCGCCCTCCCGGCGGCCTGCCTCGCGATCACCCACGCCGCTCGCCCCGAGCGCCGCAAGGTCGTCGGCGGCATGATGTTCTCGCTCGCTCTCACCGCGTTCGTCACCGGTGTCACCGAGCCGATCGAGTTCACCTTCATGTTCATCGCGCCGGTCCTGTACGCGATCCACGCGGTCCTCACCGGTGTCTCGATGGCTCTCACCTGGGCCCTCGGCATGCGGGACGGCTTCGGCTTCTCCGCCGGTGCGGTCGACTTCTTCCTGAACCTGGGCATCGCGGACAACCCGTGGGGTCTGGCCGGAATCGGCCTCTGCTTCGCGGTGGTCTACTACTTCATCTTCCGGTTCGCGATCACCAAGTTCAACATCCCGACCCCGGGCCGCGAGTCCGACGAGGAGCTCGCCGAGCTCCTCAAGGCCGAGGCGAAGTAAGCCTCAGCCCTGTAGGACCCAGCCTTACCTGATCGGGACCAAAGCCCCCGACCGTTGTTACCAACGGTCGGGGGCTTTGCCCATTTCCTACCGATACGTTCGGTGGTATGACGACACGCATCCTCGACCTCGACCGCGACCAGCTCTGCGCCCTCAGGGGCCGCGAACTCACCGCCGCAGTGGCCGCCGCGGAAGGCCGCACCATGGTCGGCGAGGTGTTCGCCGAACGCGCCGCGATGATCCCGAACCCCGGCGGGCGCGGTGTGCACAACATGGAGCTCGTCTCGGCGTTCGGCGCCGACATCGTCGTACTGAACCTGATCGAGCGGGCGTGGGACGGCGAGAAGCTGGCGCTTCCCGGCCTCGGCGAGTTCACCTCGTTCACCGAGCTGGCACAGGTCATCGGGCGCCCGATCGGCATCAACCTCGAGCCGGGCGATGTCCCGGAGATCCGCCGGGCCAAGCCCGAGCACGCCAAGAAGCTGATCGACATGGGCGCCGCGATGCTCTGCATCACCGCGAACCCCGGCACCGGTGGTTCCTTCGAGGGCATGGCCCGGGTGACCGAGGAGCTGCGCAAGGGGCTCGGCGACGACGCGGCGCTGTGGAGCGGCAAGATGCACCACGCCGGGCACATCGAGCGGGTCACCGTCCCGAAGCTGACCGCGCTGGTCGACGCGGGCGCCGACGGTGTGGTCATGCCGCTGCCCGGCACGATGCCCGGCGTCACCAGGGAGCTGGCCGCCGAGGGCGTCGCCGCCGTGCAGGACGCGGGCGCGATCGTGATGGGCGCGATCGGTACGAGCCAGGAGGGCAGCCACGCCAACGTGGTGCCCCAACTGGCCCTGAACGCCAAGGAGATCGGCTTCGACGCGCACCACTTCGGTGACTCGTACATCCCCGGTATGTGCGACCCGGAGCTGCTCTACGCATACTCGGTGGCGATCCGCGGCCGCCGGCACACCTGGAACCGGATGGCCCTGTCGGGCCCCCGCCCCCGGGGCTGGCGGGGGGCCGCCGGGGCTCGGGGCCGGGGGGCAGGTCTCGCGGAGGGGCCCCCGGGGCGCGCGCGCGACGGGGCCGTCGAACGTCCCCCGTGCGTCCTCGAGGTTGATCTGCGCGTCCGTCCACGGCGGGATGTGGGTCAGGACGAGGCGGCCCGCTCCCGCGCGGCTGGCGCTTTCGCCGGCCTCGCGCCCGTTGAGGTGGAGGTCGGGGATGTCCTCCTTGCCGTGGATGAAGGAGGCCTCGCACAGGTAGAGGTCGGTGCCGGTGGCCAGTTCGTCGAGCTGGTCGCAGGCGCCGGTGTCGCCGGAGTAGACGAGTGAGCGGCCCTCGTGCTCGAGACGGATCGCGTACGCCTCCACGGGATGGGCGAGCTTCTCCGTTCGTACGGGGGAGGGGGCGGTCTCGGACGGGCCGGAGTTGGGGGTGTGGGAGTCGAAGGCCTCACCCCTCGCCGGGGACGAGGGGCTGTCACCGTAGGCAGTGGTCAGCCGCTCCTGAGCGCCCTCGGGGGCGAAGACGGGGATGGCATCGCAGCGGCCGCCTTCGTGGCGGTAGTAGCGCGCGACGAAGTACGCGCACATGTCGATGCAGTGGTCGGGGTGCAGATGGCTGAGGAAGACGGCGTCGAGGTCGTACAGACCGCAGTGGCGCTGCAGCTCGCCCAGGGCACCGTTGCCCATGTCGAGGAGCAGCCGGAAGCCGTCGGCCTCGACGAGGTAGCTCGAGCAGGCCGAGTCCGCGGACGGAAACGACCCCGAGCAGCCGACGACGGTGAGCTTCATGGAGACGGGAACCTCCGTGCTGGCAGGGCATGACGCGGGGCATGACGGGGGTCGTGCGGTTCGTTGAGCGTAAGGCGCAAAAGAGCGCGTCGCCCCTGCGTCATGGGCCGTTGTGGGGCAACTCACCTGCCCTGTCACCGGTTCGGATGGATCCGCTCCCGGCGCGCCGCGTATCGCCCGCGCCGGTAGATTCATGCCCATGGACACGTCCTGGTGGCTCGCTCTGGCCGCCGTGGTCGCGATTGCGCTGGTCGCCGCGGTGGTGGACGGCCGGGCGCGGTCGCGCAGACGCCCCGGGGGCGAGCGTCGGCCGCCCGGGCGCCCCCGGGGCCGGATTCCGGGCCGTAAGCCGCAGCCTGCGGAGATCTGGTGGGCGGACGTCCCTTACGAGGACGGGCCCGGCTCGAAGGACCGGCCCTGCCTGGTTCTGGAGATGCGCGGCAAGAACGCCGTCGTCGTCAAGATCACCAGCAAGTACCACGACGAGCGGGCCGGCGTGATTCCGCTGCCGCCCGGCTCGGTGGGCGATGCGCAGGGGCGGCCGAGCTTCCTGGAGACGGATGAGCTGCGGTCCGTACCGGTGTGGGCGTTCCGGCGCCGGGTCGGTGTGGTGGACCCGATCCTGTGGGACCAGGTCCGCCACCTGCACAGTTGAGGCGCCGGTCGCAGCGGCTCCGTCCCGGTGTGGTCTCGTCGCTGGGTGCGGGGCGGTTGCGCCTGCGGCGGGCTTTCTCCCCCGCCCCGCCCCTTCCCGAAACCGGGGGCTCCGCCCCGGGGCCCCTCATCCGAACTTCGTTCGGATCTCCTCAAACGCCGCAGGGGCTGAAATCACGCCCAGAGCTGGCCCTGCAACAGCTCGATGGCCTCCTCCGTGGAGGAAGCCGTGTAGATGCCCGTCGACAGGTATTTCCAGCCGCCGTCCGCGACCACGAACGCGATGTCCGCCGGCCGGCCCGCCTTGACCGCCTTCTTGCCGACGCCGATCGCCGCGTGGAGTGCCGCTCCGGTCGAGACGCCCGCGAAGATGCCCTCTTCCTGGAGGAGTTCACGGGTACGGGTCACCGCGTCCGCCGAGCCCACCGAGAAGCGTGTGGTGAGCACCGAGGAGTCGTAGAGCTCGGGGATGAAGCCCTCGTCGAGGTTGCGCAGGCCGTAGACCAGGTCGTCGTAGCGCGGTTCGGCGGCGACGATCGAGACGTCCGGCTTGTTCTCGCGCAGGTAGCGGCCGACGCCCATGAGGGTGCCCGTGGTGCCCAGGCCCGCCACGAAGTGCGTGATGGACGGGAGGTCGGCGAGGATCTCCGGGCCGGTGGTCGTGTAGTGCGCGCCCGCGTTGTCCGGGTTGCCGTACTGGTAGAGCATCACCCAGTCCGGGTGCTCGGCGGAGAGCTCCTTGGCCACCCGTACCGCCGTGTTGGAGCCGCCCGCGGCGGGCGAGGAGATGATCTCCGCGCCCCACATGGCGAGCAGTTCACGGCGCTCGGACGAGGTGTTCTCGGGCATCACGCAGACGATGCGGTAGCCCTTGAGGCGCGCCGCCATCGCGAGCGAGATGCCCGTGTTGCCGCTGGTCGGCTCGAGAATGGTGCAGCCGGGCGTCAACCGGCCGTCCTTCTCGGCCTGTTCGATCATGTGCAGCGCGGGCCGGTCCTTCACGGAACCGGTCGGATTGCGGTCCTCGAGCTTGGCCCAGATGCGGACGTCGTCCGACGGCGAGAGCCGCGGCAGGCGCACCAGAGGGGTGTTGCCCACCGCGGCCAGCGGGGAGTCGTACCGCATCAGACCGAGCCGCCGGCCACGGCCGGAAGGATCGTGACGCTGTCGCCGTCGGCGAGCTTGGTGGAGATGCCGTCCAGGAAGCGGACGTCCTCGTCGTTCAGGTACACGTTCACGAAGCGGCGCAGCTTGCCCTCGTCCACGATGCGGGCCTCGATGCCCGAGTGCCGGGAATCGAGGTCGGTGAAGAGCTCGGCGAGGGTGTCCCCGCTGCCCTGTACGGCCTTCTCGCCGTCGGTGTAGGTGCGGAGGATGGTCGGGATGCGGACCTCGATGGCCATGGCTGCGGCTCCTGTTGGATACGGAAGTGTGGGTGCGCGCGGGCCCGCGCGCGGACTGCGGTGGTACGCGGAGGAGTCGCCGTCTGCCGGGGCCGCGCCTCTTGTGCGGCGGCTCGCGGCCCCCTGCAGTGGCAGGGGTCGGCGGCAGGGGTCAGCGTGGACAGATGGCGCTGTTCAGCCTGCACAGGTCGACGTGAAGGCGCGCCACGAGCAGCATGCCCGGCGTCTTGTCACTCACGTCGTGTTGAACCATGCGGTCATCGTATCGATTCCCGGCCCGGATCCCGGAGTGTGATCTCAGATAGTGGATGATTTTCGTTCACCGAATGGACACGCCGGGGCGTCGACCGCCCCTGGGCCCGGCAGATACGTGACCGTGGGCGCCCCCGTGGCGGGGTGCACGCCCACATCGGCGCTCACTCCGTAGACCTCGGCGAGCAGCCCGGCGGTGAGCACGTCGGCGGGCGGACCCGAGGCCACGACCGCCCCGCCGTGCAGCACGTACAGCCGGTCGCAGAAGTACGCGGCCAGGTTGAGGTCGTGCAGGGCGAGCAGGTTGGTGGTGCCGAGGCTGCGGACCAGCGTGAGGATGTCCAGCTGGTAGCGGATGTCGAGGTGGTTGGTGGGCTCGTCGAGCACGAGCAGGCCGGGCTGCTGCACCAACGCCCGCGCGACCAGGGCGCGTTGGCGTTCGCCGCCGGACAGTCCCGGGAAGGCGCGCTCGGCCAGATCGAGCACGCCCACGCGGGCCAGGGCCTCGGTGACGAGACGTTCGTCGGCGGCGGTGTCCGGTTCCCAGAACCGCTTGTGCGGGGAGCGGCCCATGGCCACGACCTCCCGCACGGTCAGCTCGAAGCCGGTCTGCCCGTCCTGCGGGACGGTGGCGATATGCCGGGCGCGCTCCTTGGCGCCGGTGAGCTCCGCGCCGTCGACGAGCACCCGGCCCGTGCTCGCCCGCAGCGTCCCGTACACGCAGCGGAGCAGGGTCGTCTTGCCGCTGCCGTTCGGACCGACGAGCCCGACGGTCTCGCCCGCGGCCGCGTGCAGGGTGACGGCGTCGACGAGGGTGCGGCCGCCGGTCGCGTACGAGAGGGACTCGACCTTGAGGGTGCGGCCACCGGGTTCGTACGAAAGGGACTCGTCCTGGACCGGCACACCGGTTCCGTACGGGGACATCAGGCGCCCACTCCTTCATACGGGGCCATCAGGCACCCACTCCTTCGGGAGCGCGGCCGCGGTGCAGCAGCCACAGGAAGAACGGTCCGCCGGTCAGCGCGGTGAGCACGCCGACCGGGATGTCCTGGGGCGCGGCCACCGTACGGGCCGCGAGGTCGGCGGCGACCAGGAACACCGCGCCGCCGAGCGCGGCCACGGGGAGCAGCCTGCGGTGGCTCGCGCCGACCACCATGCGGGCGGCGTGCGGCACCATCAGGCCGACGAAGCCGATGGCCCCGCTGTACGCGACGGCCGCCCCGGTGAGCAGCGAGGTGAGCACGAACACGGCGGCGCGGAAGCGGCTCGTGTCCAGGCCCAGCACGGTCGCGCCCTCCTCCCCCGCGAGCAGCAGGTCAAGGGGGCGGGCGAGCGCGAGCAGGACGACGGTGCCGACGAGCAGGGTCGCGGCGGGCAGCGCGAGCATGTCCCAGCGGGCGCTGCCGAGGCCGCCGAGGGTCCAGTAGAGGACTTCCTGGATGTGGTTGGCGTCGGCGGACGTCACCAGGAGCAGGCTGGTCATGGCGGACAGGATGTACGCGACGGCCACGCCCGCGAGGACCAGCCGCGCCCCGGTCATGGCGCCGCCCCGGCCGCGTGCCAGGACGTAGACCAGGGCGAGGGAGGCCATCGCGCCCGCGAAGGCGGCGGCCGGGATGGTCACGGTCATCGCGGCGCCCGCGCCGATCCCGAGCACGATCACGGCCACCGCGCCCGCCGACGCCCCCGAGGAGACGCCGAGCAGGAACGGGTCGGCGAGCGGATTGCGTACGAGGGCCTGCAGGACCGTTCCGATCACGGCGAGCCCGGCCCCGATGACCGCGCCGAGCAGCACCCTGGGCAGCCGTACATCGAGCACGATCGTGCGCAGCGGGCTCGGTTCGGCGCCGCCCGTGAGGATCCGTACGACCTCGGCCGGCGCGATCCGCACCGGGCCGAGCGCGAGCCCGGCGACGGCGGCCACCACGAGGGCGCAGGTCAGGGCGCCGAGCACCAGTACGTCACCGCGCCTCACGTCCCGCTTGAGACCGCTCCCGGCCGTACGCTCGAAGCCGCGCCTCACCGCGCCACGTCCGGGTGGAGCTGCTCGGCGAGCTTCTCCACCGCGGCGGGGGCGCGGACGCCGAGGACCGCGTCGGACAGGGGCAGGACGGCGAAACGCTCGTTCTTGACGGCCGGAACGTCCGCGAGGGCCGGGTCCTCGAGGAGCCGCTTCTTCTTCTGGGCGACGGTCTGCGCGCCGTAGTCGTAGATCACGATCACTTCGGGGGCCCGCTCGACGACGTTCTCCCAGGACGCGTCGCCGAAGGACTTGTCCAGGTCGGCGAAGACATTGCGGCCGCCGGCCCGGGTGATGATCTCGTTGCCGATGCCCTGGCCGCCGGCGGTGAACGCGGTCTTGTCGCCGCTGTCGTACACGAAGACGGAGAGCGGCTTGGTGCCCTTCAACTTCTCCGCGGTGTCCGCGAGTTCACGCTCGGCGCCACTCACCCAGTCGTCAGCCCGTTCCCGCACCCCGAAGGTGCCCCCGACCTCGCGCACCTCGCGGTAGAGGTCGTCCATGGTGACCGCGGACTTCGCGCAGCCCTCGATGTTGAGCCGCGTCTCGATGCCGGACTTGGCGAGCGCGCCCCGCGAGCGGCCCTCGTTCCCGGCGAAGGCGCTGGCGTACCCGCCGTAGACGAAGT
This sequence comes from Streptomyces sp. N35, assembly GCF_016464295.1. Classification (NCBI taxonomy): domain Bacteria; kingdom Bacillati; phylum Actinomycetota; class Actinomycetes; order Kitasatosporales; family Streptomycetaceae; genus Streptomyces; species Streptomyces sp. N35. Next base: position 68,302 of record NZ_JAEIMH010000038.1, read on the forward strand.
CCGGGTTCGCGGACAGGAGTTTCTCGTACGAGGGGTACTCGTCCGCGAGCACCGGGCGGGACCTGTAGTCCTTCGCGTACTCGGGCAGGACCGCGTCGTCGAGGTAGGCGGTGCCCGCGATCCGGTCCTTCAGACCGAGTTCGAGAAGCACCTCGGTGACGTGCTGGTTCATGGTGACGGCGCGCTCGGGCGGTGCGGTGAAGGTGGTCTTCACTCCGCAGTTCGTCACGGTGTACGGGAATCCGGCGGCGGTCGCCTTCGGCTTCGCGGAGTCGGCCGCCGGGGAACAGGCGGCGAGCGGGGCGAGCAGGGCGAGGGCGGTGAAAGCACGCGTGCGAGCCGCTGTGAGCCAGGACATGGCAAGGCCTCCTGAAGGGGATATCCGCGTCCCCAGTCGGTGGAAGAAGGCAGCAGGTCAGTTCCTGACTCTCCGGCCGCGATGGCCGGTCACAGTGGCGGGACCGTCCCGGATTCTCACCGGGTTCCTGGCTCCTGCAGCCCAAGGTCGAGGATCAGTATGCCTGTACGACCTCGACCTCTTCCTCGGTGACCTCGCCCTCGACGATCCGGTACGAGCGGAACTGGAACTCCCCCGCACCGTCCGCGTCCGCCGTGGAGACCAGCACGTAGTGGGCGCCGGGCTCGTTCGCGTACGTGATGTCGGTACGGGACGGGTAGGCCTCGGTCGCCGTGTGCGAGTGGTAGACGATCACCGGCTCCTCGTCGCGGTCGTCCATCTCGCGGTAGAGCTTGAGCAGATCGCCCGAGTCGAACTCGTAGAACGTGGGCGAGCGGGCCGCGTTCAGCATCGGGATGAACCGCTCGGGACGCCCCTCGCCTACCGGCCCGGCGACGACACCGCAGGCCTCGTCGGGGTGGTCCTCGCGGGCGTGCGCGACGATCTGGTCGTACAGGGCCTGGGTGATGGTCAGCATGCCGCTGAGCATAAGCAGGTGGGTGAGGGGTCTTGGGTCCCCGGCCCACCTGGTGGGGCACCGCCGTGAGACGGGGACGGCCGCCCGGCAGGAAACGGCCGTCCCCAGGGGGTGCTAGCGCTTGGCGTCCTCGAGCGGCTTGGGGTCCGCCGAGTTCCTGCGCTGGATGAACTGGTAGCCGATGAAGAGGATCAGCGCCCAGAGCGGAGCCGCGTACAGCGAGATCCGCGCGTCCTTGTCGATGCCCATGAGCACGATCACCATGAAGATGAAGGCGAGCGCGAACCAGCTGGTGTACGGAGCGCCGGGGGCCTTGAAGGAGGACTGCGGCAGCTCGCCGCGGTCGGCCTTGGCGCGGTAGCGGATCTGGCTGATCAGGATCATGATCCAGGCCCACATACCGGAGATGGTCGCGAAGGAGACGACGTAGTTGAACGCCTCGCCCGGCCACTCGTAGTTGATGTAGACGCCGACCAGCATCAGAGCGGCGGAGAACGAGGTGCCGGCAAGCGGCAGACCGTTCTTCGTCAGCTTGGTGAAGAACTTCGGGCCCTGGCCGTTGAGCGCGAGGTCGCGCAGCATGCGGCCGGTGGAGTACATGCCCGAGTTGCAGGAGGACAGGGCCGCGGTGAGCACCACGAAGTTCACGATCGCGGCGCCGACGCCCAGGCCCATCTTCTCGAAGGCCGCCACGAACGGGCTGACTCCGGGCTGGAAGTGGGTCCACGGCACGACCGACAGGATCATGATCAGCGCGCCGACGTAGAAGACGGCGATACGCCACGGCACGGTGTTGATCGCCTTGGGCAGGACGGTCTTCGGGTCCTTGGACTCGCCCGCGGTCACACCGACCAGCTCGACGGCGAGGAAGGCGAACATGACCATCTGCAGGGTCATCAGGGTGGAGCCGATGCCGTTCGGGAAGAAGCCGCCCTGGTTCCAGAGCATGCCGACCGAAGCGGTGTCACCGGCGTCCGAGAAGCCGATGGTGAGGATGCCGGCGCAGATCAGGATCATGCCGATGATGGCCGTGACCTTGACCATCGAGAACCAGAACTCCAGCTCACCGAAGAGCTTGACCGAGATCAGGTTCGCGCCGAACAGGATGACCGTGAACAGCAGCGCGAACACCCATTGCGGCTGATCGAGCCAGCCGTCGGCGTTCTTGGTCCAGTACTGCATGTACGCGGAGGCCGCGGTGACCTCGGTGATGCCGGTGACGACCCAGAAGAGCCAGTACGTCCAGCCGGTCACGAAGCCCGCGAACGAGCCGATGAACTCCCGCGCGTACTCCGAGAAGGAGCCCGAGACCGGGCGGTACATGAGGAGTTCGCCGAGCGCGCGCATGATGAAGAAGATCACCAGGCCCGCGATGGCGTACGCGAGGATCAGGCTGGGCCCCGCCTTGTGGATGCCCTTGCCCGCGCCGAGGAACAGACCGGTGCCGATGGCGCCGCCGATCGCGATCATCTGGATCTGCCGGGCTCCCAGACCTCGCTGGTAGCCCTCCGCGGACGTGCTCTCGCCGTCCGCCACGGCCTCACTGCCGTCGTTCTGCTTGTCGACCTGCACTGAGGTCATGGTGGTGCGCCTTTCTCCATGCCGACCCGTGCAGTACGTGCGGTGTACGTGCCCGGATCGGGTCCCGATCCCCCCGGATGTGGATGGAGCTGTTGCCTACCGGCGGTCCGCCGGCGGGGCGCCCCTGCCGGGCACATGGGTGGCGTCCCGGCAGGTGGTCGTGAACATTTATCACGCGCACAAGTAGGGCCAAACAAGACCTTTGTGGCGGACACCACAGGAAGAAGGGGACATTAGTCCCTGGAGCGACGAAGCTCGGCACGCTTTTTGGGGCGATCGTTATACGGATTTGAGCGTCCGCTGAGCGAGCGCCCGCGGAAAGCGGAACGGGTCCCCCCCGCCCCCCGGGGGGGGGGGGGGGGGCCGCGCCGGGGGGGGGGGGCGGGGCCGACCCTTCGGGGTGCCC
>NZ_JAEIMH010000038.1:71233-81584 GCF_016464295.1 Streptomyces sp. N35
CGGGGGGGCGGCCCGCGGGGGAAGGGGGGCGGGCCCCGCCCGCGGGGGGGGGGGGGGGGGCGGCCCCGTCGGCGGATGCGGAGTCCGGTCAGACCTTCAGGAGTTCCTTCTCCGGTTCCTCGGGCTCCGGCTCACCGTTGTCACGGCGCTGGACGTAGTCGAGGAAGGAGCTCAGCTCCCGCTTGACCACCGGGAAGAGCAGGTAGAGACCGATGATGTTGAACACCGCGAGGATGAACAGGACCGCGTCGGCCAGGCTGAACAGCGCCGTCAGCGTGAGCAGCGAACCGCCCGCGGCACACACCGTGTACAGGGTGCGGAAGAGCGTGAGGCTGGGCTTGGAGCGGCCGAAGAGGTGCGCCCAGGCCTTCTCGCCGTAGTAGCCGTAGGTCAGCGCGGTCGACAGCGCGAACAGGATCACCGCGACGGTCAGCACGTACGGGAACCAGGGCAGGACCGTCTCGAAGGCGTCCGAGGTGATGACCACGCCGCCCGGGCCCTCGCCGGCCCGCGCCGCCGCCAGCGACGGCGGGCTGACGACCACGACCGTCAGGGCGGTCATGGTGCAAATGACGACGGTGTCGATGAACGGCTCGAGCAGCGCGACCAGGCCCTCGCTCGCGGGGTGCTTGGTCTTCACGGCGGAGTGCGCAATCGGGGCGGTACCGAGACCGGCCTCGTTGGAGAACGCGGCCCGCTGGAAGCCGGCGATCAGGGCGCCGATGAGACCGCCGGCGAAGCTCTCCGGGTTGAACGCGTAGGAGAAGATGTCGACCACCGCGCCCGGCAGTGCGCCGGCGTTGACGGCGAGGACCGCGAGGCAGCCGAGGATGTAGATGATCGCCATGGCCGGGACCAGCTTGGAGGTCACGTTGGCGATCGACTTCATGCCGCCGATCAGCACCACTCCGATGAGTAGCGCGACGACGATGCCGAAGACCAGGGCGCCGGCCGAGGAGTCGATGAAGCCGTTGTCGCCGCCGGTGGTGTTGGCGAGCTGGCTGTAGGCCTGGTTGACCTGGAGCAGGTTGCCGCCGAAGAGGCCGAAGAAGAGCACGAAGACCGCGGCGCAGACGCCGAGGACCTTGCCGAGCTTGTGTCCGGGAGAACCGGCACCGAATCGGTCCGCGAGACCGGCCGGCAGGTACTGCATGGGGCCGCCGGAGACCGTGCCGTCGGCGTGCACCTTGCGGTACTTCACTCCGAGGGTGACCTCGACGAATTTGGTGGCCATGCCCAGCAGACCGCAGACCGCCATCCAGAACGCGGCGCCCGCGCCACCGATCGTGATGGCGACGGCGACACCGGCGATGTTGCCGAGGCCGACGGTGGCCGAGACGGCGGCGGTCAGCGCGCCGAAGTGGTTGACCTCGCCGACCGCGCCCTCCTCGTCGTACTTGCCGCGCACGACCTTGAGGGCGAGCTTGAACTTGCGTATCTGGAGGAAGCCGAAGAGGCCGGTGAACAGCAGACCGGCGACGACCAGCCAGGCGACGATCAGCGGCAGTTCGGCACCGCCGACGGGCACGGCGTAGAAGACCCACTTGCTGAGGAATTCAGCCACGGGATCGACCACGCTGTTGACGGTCTCCTCGAAGGAGCTCGTCAGGGATTCAAGAGACATCGGACACCTCAAGGCAGGCACATGGGGGGTGTGCGGAACGGCGGCATCCGGCAGGGGATGCGGCAGGCAGGGCGGTGGGGGCACGAGAGAAGCGAACGCCGTTGTCCGGTCGGCGACTTGAGGGCGGCGCTCCATGGACGTGGAGCGCGGGCCCCGGTCGTACGGGGTCGTGCGGTCGTGCGGAGGCCAAGCTGCCTGGCGGTGCGCCAGGTCTCCGGGAGCGGCGAGGGGTGGTGCCGCCACCGAAGTGCCGAAGTTTTACCACGGCCTTAATGATTCTTTACGTGACGCTCATCACGGCCTGAAGTGCGGAAACGCCCGCCACCAGGCAATACGGCAGCGGGCGTGATGCGATCGTTATTCGGACAGCGATCACCGATATCCGGACGTCAGGACCGTCGGTGGACCTCGCGCCTTACGCCATCAACGTCTCGACGAGCGTCTCCTGCAGACCGCCGAGCCACAGGTACGCCATCACCATCGGCTTGCGCGGGTCGCTGTCCGGCAGCCGGTAGAGCAGGTCGGTGTCCTCTTCGCTGATCACGTCGAGGCGCGAGGCGATCGCGAGCCGCAGATCGTTGAGGGCGCCGAGCCACTGCTTCGACTCGTCCGGGGTGAGCTTGAGGACCGCGCCGCCCTCGCCGTCGAGGGAGAGCGCGTCGAGGCCGCGGACGACCACGAGGGCGTTGTCGCGCTTGCCGGCCCGCAGGTCGTTCTCGGTGAAGCGCCGGAACTCGGCGGAGTACGCCTTGAGTTGATCGTCCGGCACGGCCTCGGGATCGCCGTACGCATCCGGGAAGAGCCGTTGCAGCACGGGGTCGCTCGGCGGCTCGCTCGGGCCGTCGGCGAACAGCTCGGCCAGCGGGTCGGGGTTCTGCTCACCGCCGGGACCCGGGCCGATCAGCTCGAGGAGCTGCACGGCCAGGGAGCGCAGGATGGAGACCTCGACCTCGTCGAGCGCGACGGCCGCGCCGCCGCCGGGTACGGGCTCGAACATGCCGGCCATCAGGTGCGGTCCTGGCTCAGCGTCGCCCACAGGCCGTAGCCGTGCATCGCCTGCACATCGCGCTCCATCTCCTCGCGGGAACCGCTGGAGACGACGGCGCGGCCCTTGTGGTGGACGTCCATCATCAGCTTGTGGGCCTTGTCCTTGGAGTAGCCGAAGTAGGCCTGGAACACGTACGTGACGTAGCTCATCAGGTTCACGGGGTCGTTGTGGACGATCGTCACCCAGGGAACGTCGGGCTCGACCACCGCCGACTTCCCGTCGGCGGGGTTGGTGATCTCTGCTGGAGCCACGTCTGGAGCCACACTCACTTGTCCCATGCTGCCACTTGGAGGCTCGCGGTGCATAAAGGGGCCCCTCCACCCGGGCCGGGCCACCGACGGCTCAGCTGAAATCGTCAAAGTGACGAGATGGGAGTACGATCCCGCACATGAACACAGCGGACCTTGGGCTGCCGGTGGATGTTCCCTCGACGGCGCTCTTCACCGACCAGTACGAGCTGACGATGCTGCAGGCCGCGCTGAAGGCCGGCACGGCCGAGCGGCGCTCGGTCTTCGAGGCGTTCACGCGGCGGCTGCCCGAGGGGCGGCGCTACGGCGTCGTCGCGGGGACCGGGCGGGTACTCGACGCCGTGGAGAACTTCCGGTTCGACGCGGCCGTCCTGGACTTCCTGCGCGAGCGGAACATCGTCGACGGGCCGACCCTCGAATGGCTCGCGGACTACCGCTTCCGCGGGGACATCTGGGGCTACCCCGAGGGCGAGGTGTACTTCCCGGGCTCTCCCATCCTGCGCGTCGAGGGCTCCTTCGCCGAGTGCGTGCTGCTCGAGACCGTGATCCTGTCGATCCTCAACCACGACTCCGCGATCGCCGCGGCCGCGTCGCGGATGTCCGCGGCCGCCGGTGAGCGGGCCCTGATCGAGATGGGCGCGCGCCGTACGCACGAGCTGGCCGCCGTCGCCTCCTCCCGTGCCGCGTACATCGGCGGCTTCAACTCGACCTCGGATCTCGCCGCCGGCTTCCGCTACGGGATCCCCACGGTCGGCACCTCCGCGCACGCCTTCACGCTCCTGCACGACAACGAGCGCGACGCCTTCACCGCCCAGGTGGACTCGCTCGGGCGCGGCACCACGCTGCTCGTCGACACCTACGACGTGACCGAGGCCGTGCGGCTCGCGGTCGAGATCGCCGGGCCCGAGCTCGGCGCCGTCCGGATCGACTCCGGTGACCTGCTGCTCGTCGCCCACCGGGTGCGTCAGCAGCTCGACGAGCTCGGGGCCGCCCGTACGAAGATCGTGGTGACCAGCGATCTCGACGAGTACGCGATCGCCTCGCTCGCCGCCGCGCCCGTGGACGCCTACGGGGTCGGCACCCAGCTGGTGACCGGCTCCGGGCACCCCACCTGCTCGATGGTCTACAAGCTGGTCGCCCGCGCCGAGTCCGCCGACGAACATGCCCCGCTGGTACCCGTCGCGAAGAAGTCGCTCGGCGCCAAGTCCTCGATGGGCGGCCGCAAATGGGCCGCGCGCCGCGTCGACGAGGACGGTGCCGCCGAGGCCGAGGTGATCGGCACCGGTGCGGTGCCCGCCGAGCTGGCCGGCCGGCAGCTGCAGGTCGAGCTGGTCAAGGGCGGCGCGGTGCTCGGCCGCGAGTCGCTCGACGTCGTACGGGACCGGCATGCGGCCGCCCGCGCCGGACTGCCGCTGTCCGCGACCCAACTGTCGCGCGGCGAGGCGGTCATTCCCACCGAGTACGTGTGACCGACAGGTGACCCGGAGGGCCGGCACCCTCAAACGCCCTCTCCCGCAACGGACTTGAAGTCTCTACTCTCGGTCAGAACGGCCGAGTCGACGACCGCCGACAAACGAAGGACAGGGATCATGCGCCGCGCCTTGATCGTCGTGGATGTGCAGAACGACTTCTGCGAGGGCGGCAGCCTCGCCGTGGCCGGCGGTGCGGACGTGGCCGCCGCGATCACCGACCTGATCGGCGAGACCGGCGGGGCCTGCTACCAGCATGTGGTCGCCACCCGCGACCACCACATCGAGCCGGGCGGCCACTTCTCGGAGCACCCCGACTACCGCGACTCCTGGCCGGCGCACTGCGTGGCCGGCACCGAGGGCGTCGGCTTCCATCCGAACTTCGCCCCGGCCGTCGCCTCCGGTGCCGTCGACGCGGTCTTCGACAAGGGCGCCCACGCGGCCGCGTACAGCGGCTTCGAAGGCGCGGACGAGAACGGTGTGACGCTCGCCGACTGGCTGCGCGACCGCGAGGTCACCGAGGTCGACGTCGTCGGGATCGCCACGGACCACTGCGTACGGGCCACGGCCCTCGACGCCGCCCGCGAGGGCTTCCGCACCCACGTCCTGCTCGACCTCACGGCCGGAGTCGCGAAGGACAGCACGGAGCGGGCCCTGGAGGAGCTCCGCGCGGCCGGTGTGGAGCTGTCGGGCAAGCCGGTCGTCTAGAGCCCGGACCGGGCCCCGGGGGCCTACGGCTAGACCACGTACCGGGTCGTCTGCGGCGTCATGGTCCTCAGGAGCGCCCTGATCGGGTGCCACAGCTCCTCGGCCGTGTCGGGGGCGCCCCGCCATATCAGGCCGTCCGGATGGTGCAGGACCGCCGTGATCTCGTCCGGGGTGGGCGGTGCGGTGTTCCCGCGCAGGTAGATCGCGCGCAGCCCGAGGTTGCGCAGCCGGGTCAGGGCCCGGGCGCGGTTCGCCGCGTGGACCACGACCCGTACCCCCGGAGCCCCGCTGGGACAAGGGTTCGGCAGGTCCAGGGCCACGACCACATCGCCGCCCGGAAGTCTGCAGAATCCGCCACCAGCCATTCAGAATCACTCCCCCGTGAGACACCCTGTCAATAAGAACCGCACAGCAAGCACAAAAGCACGTTCGGCCGCCGCCCGCTAGAGGGCGACGGCCGAACGCACTGTGACCTGCGGTTTAACGGATTACTTCGAGGAAGGTCCGACCTTCACGGTCATCGTCGTGCCGCTCAGCGGCTGGTCGACGATCGTGATCTTCGTGTTGGTGTCAGTGATCTTGACACCGCCGAAGGGGTTCGCCTCGTCGTAGTACGAGTGGCGCCCGTCGTCGAAGACCGGGACACCCAGCTTCCAGTTGATCTTCGCCGCGACACCGTTGCGGTGCAGCGTGAAGCCCTGCGCCGGGAGCCAGCTGAAGGTCGAGTCGTAGGACTGGATGCGGTTGCGCATCAGGTCCTTGCCGGGGACCTTGTCGAGGTCCTCGGTCCAGCGCTCGGCCTTCGGGTGCGCGTCCACCGGCAGGATCAGACCCTCACCCGGGTGCACCGAGGTGTTGTTGTCCGGCTGCGAGGTGTCCCACTTCCAGATCAACAGGCCCTTCTGGTACGGGAAGTGCTCGACCCAGTTCTCCCGGGTGGTCTGCCAGCCGAAGTTGTACGGACCGGTCTTGAGGGTCTTGTCGTACGACACGTACTGGCGGTTCTCGGCGATGTAGAACTGGTCGTAGTCGTTGGTGATCGACTCACCGACGCGCGAGAAGCCCTTGGGCGTCCAGCCGTTGTCGTCGCCCTCGGCGCCGTCCGTGAACAGGGCGGTGCCGTCGGCCACGACGGAGATGTCGTCGGCCGCGAAGCCGACCATGTTGACGCCGCCGTCCGTCTGGTAGCGGAAGCGCAGGTCGATCTTCTTGCCCGCGTAGGCGTCGAGCGAGTACACGAGCTTCTTGTACGCACCCGAAGCACCGGTCAGGGCCGGGGCGCCGGAGGCGTCGCGCGGGAGCGCCGCGCCGTCGGCGGTGCCGTCGATCGGCGTGTAGCTGGCGCCGCCGTCCGTGGAGACCTCGGCGTAGGCGTAGTCGTAGTCCTGCTCGATGTCCCACCAGCCCGAAAGCTCGAGGCTCGCCTTGGACTTGCCGGTCAGGTCGACCGAGCGGGTCAGGGTGTTCTTGAGGTCGTCACCGCGACCGGACCACCACTGCTTGGCGCCGTTGGCCGGCTTCACGACCGGGGTCGTGACTTCCTTCTTCGGCAGTTCGACGACCAGCGCCTGCGGGTTCTTGGTGTTGTACTCCGCGACACCCAGCTTGTGCGTGGACTTCGTGCCGGCCTTGGCCACGTCGTAGTCCAGCCAGCCCAGCTGCAGCTTGTCCCAGGCGGTCATGTCGCCCGGCAGATCGCCGATCGACTCCTTGCCCTCGCCGAGCCACGAACCGGACGACATCAGCGACCAGTACGCGGTGGAGTTCTCGCCGCCGCCGGAGGTGTCGTACAGGTCCGGCAGACCCAGGTCGTGACCGTACTCGTGGGCGAAGACGCCGAGTCCGCCGTTCTCCGGCTGCACGGTGTAGTCGCCGACCCAGACCCCGGTGTCACCGATCTGCGTACCGCCGGCCTTGTTCTCGGACGGGCCGGTGCGGCCGGCGTCCGTGCCGTACGCGTACCAGCGGTGCGCCCAGATGGCGTTGGTGCCCTCGGCGCCGCCGCCCGCGGACTCGTCCTCACCGGCGTGCACGATCTGGAAGTGGTCGATGTAGCCGTCGCGCTCGTTGAAGTTGCCGTCGGCGTCGAAGTCGTAGCGGTCCCACTGGTCGTACTCGGCAAGCAGGGCCTTGATCTCGGCGTCGGTCTTGCCGGCGGCCTTCTGGTCCGCGGCCCACGCGTTGGTGCCGTCGCGGACGACGTCCCAGACGTTGGCGCAGTTGGTGGAGCCGCAGTAGTTCGAGCCGTAACGGGCCTCGTTGTACTCGACCTTGACCCAGTCGGAGACCTTGCCGTCGACCGAGTAGCGGCCCGAGGACTGCTTCTCGTAGTACTTCTTGACCGACTCCTTGTCCTTGTCGGTCGCGAAGTACAGGTCCTGGAAGTGCTGCTGGTTGAAGTCCGCGATCCAGTCCGTGGAGTTGTCGTCTCTGCGGTCCGGCTCGGGGATCTCGTTGTGCTGCGGGCCCGGCGTACCGCCGAACTTCTTGACCGGCGGCTTGGGTCCCTCGCCGTCCGGGTCGAACATCGTGGTGTCGTCGACCTTGTCGCCGAACTCCACCAGGATCGTGAAGATCTTGTCCGTCTTCTGACGGCCCAGCTCGACGTACTTGCCGTCGTCCAGCTTCACGACCTTGGAGGCGCCGCGGGTCTCTGCCTTGGCGTCGCCCGAGACGACCTCCTGCAGAGCGGCCTGGCGCTCGGCGGCCTGCTGCTCGCTGAACGGCCCCTCGAGGTCGTGCTCGACATGCCCCTTGTCCGGCGCGGGGTCATTGCGCTGCACGCCCGAAGGGGCGCTCGGCATATGGCCCTCGGCCTGAGCGGTGCCGTACGACATCGCTCCGGTGGCGGCCAGTGCCACACCTACGGCGAGCGCGCGTATGGAACGGCGTCTGCCTGTCTGACTGTTCACTTGGGTGTTGTCCTCCCCCGCGACAGCGTCTGCGGATGGGGGATCCGGAATCGGAACGATCCGCGCGCAGTGTCGCGTCACAAGTGACGACATTCGACCGGAGTTACGGGAGAAAAGACAGACCTTGACTTCACGTGCCCAAGTACGTTAGTTGCAGCGCGAGTTGCACTATCCGGACGCTTCCCGGGGCCCGCACGGCGCGCCCATCTCAGCGCATGAGATACGAAATGAGCCCGTGCGCCCCCCATGCATCGGCACCGTGTGTTAGGTCACGCTTACTAGCCGTTCCAGCAGGGAATCCGTCGTCATAGAGTCAGTTGACGGTGATTTTGCCCGAGCAGCCCGATCGCACGACCGACACCCCCGCACCCTCTTAGAGGACGGTTCGCCATGCCGCGTCCGACTGCCGCACAGCTCGTCTACGGAACCGTGACGGTCGTGATCGCCACGCTCGCCATGCTGCTGCTCTCCCAGACCCGTACCGGTCTCGGGGTCGCCGTCATCGCCGTCGCCGCCCTGGGGCTCGGCCTCCTGGTCGCGGTGACCGTACCGGTGCCGCGCCCGGCGCCCGCGGCCGCCCGCGCACCCGAAGTCCCCACCGAGCGCGTGCCGTTGCCGCGTCTGCACACCGGGGCCGAGGTGCGGATCGAGTCGCGTGTCGGCGAGCACTCACTGCGCAACTGAGCGAGCGGTTCTGGACCTAGGCCAGTGGGCCCGGACATACATGGACGGCGGGACCGTGCGATGCGCACGGTCCCGCCGCCTGTGTTCCGCCGTCCCGTCGGTCAGGCGGCGCTGACCACCACCGTCTTCGCGGCCTTGTCGTGCAGGGCCTGCTTGTACGGCTTGTCGACGGACATCATCACGATCAGGATCAGCCACCACACACACGGGCAGCACAGGAGCGCCGGCAGCCAGAGCACGGCGCCGCGCATCAGCGCCGCGTTGGACTCCGGGGTGGAGCCGTCCTGGAGGTTCGCCACGCGCAGGTTCATCAGCTTCTTGCCGACGGTCTGGCCGTTCTTCTTGACCATGAACCACTCGTAGCCGACGAAGGCCACGCACGCGATGAGCGTCCAGATGAAGGACGAGCCGCTGTAGCTCTGGCTGACCACGTCACCGAGGTCGTCCGTGTCCGTCTCGACCTTGCGGAACGGCAGCTGGATCACTGCCAGCGGGATACCGATGATCAGTGCGTCGATGATCCGGGCCGCGACGCGCTTGCCCATGTCGGCGAGCGGGGGCATGCCCTGCAGCGGGTCGGGGCCGCCGCCGTACCCGCCGAAGGCGCCCCCACCTCCGCCGTACGGGTCGGAGGCCCCCCCGGCGGGGGGGGGGGGGGGGGGGGGGGGGGGGGGGGTACGGGGAGCCGCCGGATGGCGGCGGGGGCGGCGGGGTGCCGTAGGGGTCGCCGCTCGGCGGCGGCGTGGCGCCCTGCGGGGTGCCGTAGGGGTCGCTCGGGGGCGGGGTGCCCTGGCCCTGCGGGCTGTCGTAGGGGGAGCCGCTGCCACTGCCGGACGGCGGCTGCTTCCTGAAGGGGTCGTCCTCCGGCTGGCCTGAGCCCGGGGGCGGCGGTTCGGTGGTCATGCCCCGAGTCGAACGTGCGGTTCGGGCGGGCGCATCCGGGTGTGGGCCGTCCGGGTTACAAGCCGGCCCCTCCGGCGCTCGAGGAGATCCGAACGGCGTTCGGATGCGGCGGCGCGGGGCGGAGCGGCCGGCTCCGGCGGCGCATCAGCCGGCGACGAACGTACGCGCTGCCTTGTCGTGCCAGCACTGGCGCCAAGGGCGGTCGAAGAGGCACCAGATGACGCCGACGATGCCGATCAGGAAGATGCCGGGGAGCGCGTAGACCAGCCAGCGCTTCAGGGCCGCGCCGAACGTCGGGGGCTCGTGCTCCTCGATGTCGCGGACCTCGATGCCGCAGAGCTTCTTGCCCAGGGTGCGGCCCCACTTGGCGGTCGGCAGCGCCTCGTAGAGCAGGCCGACGACGAGCAGGACGCCCAGGACGATGCCGAGGTAGCCGGCGGTCGTGCCGTCGAGCAGCCAGACCGTGGTCTGCAGACCCGACAGTTTGGCCTCGTCGATCTTCGCCTCGATGTGGTCGATCGCCTTCGGCACGACGGGGATCGCGGCGGCCGCGGTCACACCGCCGACGATCAGGGTGTCGACCAGACGCGCGGCCAGCCGCTTGCCGAGCCCGGCGGGCCGGGCCGAGCTCTGCGCCCGGACGGCGGCGATGAAGGGGTCCTCGACCACCGGCTTGAACGGCGTCACCGGCTGGCCCTCGGCCGCGGCCGGCTGCGCGAGCTGGTGCGCCTGCTGGGCCCAGGAGGCGTTGCCGC
>NZ_JAEIMH010000039.1:0-13315 GCF_016464295.1 Streptomyces sp. N35
TGGCCGGAGCCTCCGTGGCCGTACCGTCCACCGTGGCACCGCCACGGGTACGACGACGCTGACGCGGCGTGCGCGTGCGGGCCGGGCGCTCCTCGGTCTCCGTCGCGGCCTTGGGGCCACGACGCGAGGAACCGCGGGAGTTACGGCCGCCCGGCTCGCCCAGGTCCTCGAGCTGCTCCGCGTCCAGACCCGCACGCGTGCGGTCGGCGCGCGGCAGCACACCCTTCGTGCCCTCGGGGATGTTGAGGTCGGTGAAGAGGTGCGGGGACGAGGAGTACGTCTCGACCGGGTCGTTGAAGTCCAGCTCGAGCGCCTTGTTGATCAGCTGCCAGCGCGGGATGTCATCCCAGTCGACCAGCGTGATCGCGATGCCCTTGGCGCCCGCGCGGCCGGTACGGCCGATGCGGTGGAGGTAGGTCTTCTCCTCCTCCGGCGACTGGTAGTTGATGACGTGCGTGACGCCCTCGACATCGATACCGCGCGCGGCGACATCGGTGCAGACGAGCACGTCGACCTTGCCGTTGCGGAACGCGCGCAGCGCCTGCTCACGCGCGCCCTGGCCCAGGTCGCCGTGGACGGCGCCGGAGGCGAAGCCGCGCTTTTCGAGCTGCTCGGCGATGTCGGCCGCCGTGCGCTTCGTACGGCAGAAGACCATCGCGAGCCCACGGCCTTCGGCCTGCAGGATGCGGGAGATCATCTCCGGCTTGTCCATGGAGTGCGCGCGGTACACGAACTGCGCGGTGTTCCGCACGGTCTGGCCCTCGTCGTCCGGCGCGGTGGCGCGGATATGCGTGGGCTGCGACATGTAGCGGCGCGCGAGGCCGATGACCGCACCCGGCATGGTCGCCGAGAACAGCATGGTCTGACGCTTCGCCGGCAGCAGGTTGATGATCTTCTCGACGTCGGGCAGGAAGCCCAGGTCGAGCATCTCGTCGGCCTCGTCGAGGACCAGGCACTTCACCTTGGAGAGGTTCAGCTTCTTCTGGCCCGCGAGGTCGAGCAGCCGGCCCGGGGTGCCGACGACCACGTCGACGCCCTTCTTGAGGGCCTCGACCTGCGGCTCGTAGGCACGGCCGCCATATATGGCGAGAACGCGCACATTGCGCACCTTGCCGGCCGTGAGCAGGTCATTGGTGACCTGGGTGCACAGCTCTCGGGTGGGGACCACGATGAGCGCCTGCGGCGCCTCGGTGAGGTCCTCGGGCTTGGCCCGGCCCGCCTCGACATCGGCGGGGACCGTGACGCGCTCGAGCAGCGGCAGGCCGAAGCCCAGCGTCTTGCCCGTGCCGGTCTTGGCCTGGCCGATGACATCGGTGCCGGAGAGCGCTACGGGGAGCGTCATCTCCTGGATCGGGAACGGGGTGGTGATACCGACGGCCTCAAGGGCCTCGGCGGTCTCGGGAAGGATCCCGAGCTCTCGGAAAGTCGTAGGCGTGTTCAGGGTGCAGCCTCTTCTGTGAGACGCGGCACAAGGCGAACGCTGGGGGTCTGACCGGGCGGAACTTTCGTCCGCTGGTGGCCGAGCCGGTAGCTTCCGGCCGCTTGGCGCAGGCCGGGTGGCGCGGGACCACAGCCGTCGCTCGAGCGCTCGTGCCGCTGAGGGGCCCCTCTGGGACGTACATCCATGTACGTCATTTGAGGGCTGTCGGTTCGGAGCCGATCGGGCCACCGACCGGGCATCCTCATTCGGGATGGCCCGTCGAGGCGGCCGGTCCACTCTCCGTACGTCTCGTACGCAGGGGAAAACCGGCCACGGCTCAGCGGGCGCATTACCACTGTACCCCGAGTACCTGCAGGCGTGTCTGTCAAATTCCTCACGTCACGCTGGTCACAGCCGATGACCAGGGCCTTACGAGGCCGTGGCGGCGGGCTATTGTGCGGTTCATGGAGACGCCTGACACCACCCCGCAAGCCCCGTCGCCGACCGGAATCGCAGCCCAGGACTGGGCCACGGCCAGCGCCGACCCGCAGTACCGCGCCGCGGTCGTCGACCTCCTGGGTGCGCTCGCGTACGGCGAGCTCGCCGCGTTCGAGCGCCTCGCGGAGGACGCGAAGCTGGCGCCGACGCTCGGTGACAAGGCGGAGCTGGCGAAGATGGCCTCGGCCGAGTTCCACCACTTCGAGCAGCTGCGGGACCGGCTCTCGGCGATCGGCGCGGAGCCGGTCGAGGCGATGGACCCGTTCGTGGCCGCGCTCGACGGCTTCCACAAGCAGACGGCGCCGTCGGACTGGCTCGAGGGCCTGGTCAAGGCGTACGTCGGCGACTCGATCGCATCGGACTTCTACCGCGAGGTCGCCGCCCGGCTCGACTCGGATACGCGCAGCCTGGTGCTCGCCGTCCTGGACGACACCGGCCACGCGTCCTTCGCCGTGGAGAAGGTACGGGCCGCGATCGACGCGGATCACCGGGTGGGCGGACGGCTCGCGCTGTGGGCCCGCCGGCTGATGGGCGAGGCCCTGTCGCAGTCGCAGCGGGTCGTGGCCGACCGGGACGCCCTGTCCACGATGCTCGTGGGCGGGGTCGCGGACGGGTTCGACCTGGCCGAGGTGGGGCGGATGTTCTCGCGGATCACCGAGGCGCACACGAAGCGGATGGCGGCGCTGGGACTGGCCGCGTAGGTTCCCGCCGGTTCGGCCCGGCCTCAGTGGGCGTGCACGGAACGCCCTGACCGGGCCGAGTTACCCCTTCCCGCAGGCCGCACCAGGAGCGACAGCAGGGCCGTCGCGACGACCACCGCACCGCCCAGGACCGGGAGCGCATGGCCGGGACCCAGCGCGGAGTGGGTGACGAAGGCGCCGAACAAGGCGCCTGCCGCACCGGTGGCGAGGACCAGATTGCGGGCCGGCAGCCGGTGCCCGAGCCGGTGCCCCGCGAGCAGGGCGAGGGCCAGGCCGAGGAGTACGGAGGCGAGCGCTTCCAGAAACATGGGTCCTCCCGCGGCCGGGGTGCAAATCGGTCACAGCCGGTCCTACCCGGGGCGCACGGAATGCAACCCTCCTTTCGCTTCAGGTGAATTGACCCCTGCGGCGACAAGAGGGCGACAAAAGGGCGGGCCCCGGAGAGTTCATCTCCGGGGCCCGCCCTGTTCATCTTCGGCGGCGCGGCTCAGAGAGCGCTGAAGCCCACCTTGCGCGAGGTCGGCTCACCGAGCTCGACATACGCGAGCCGCTCGGCCGGCACCAGGACCTTGCGGCCGTGGTCGTCCGTGAGAGTGAGCAGCTGAGACTTGCCGCTCAGCGCCTCGGACACCGCCTTCTCGACCTCTGCGGCGGTCTGGCCGCTCTCCAGAACGATCTCGCGCGGCGCGTGCTGCACGCCGATCTTGACCTCCACGGCTATGTCCCTCCGACGGTCAGTGGTGCGCGGGCGTCCGCGCCGTACGCAGCACACATTAGCCCGGTGAGGGGACTCGGCAGCGCGCTGCCGTGCACGCTCGCAGCGAACAGCCGTGAGGAATACGGCGCCGGACGTGCCCTAGTGCTGGTCCGTGCCGTGCAGCGGGAAGCCCGCGACACCGCGCCAGGCCAGCGAGGTGAGGAGCTCGACGGCCTTGTCGCGGTCGACCTTGGACTCGCTGTGCAGCCAGTAGCGCGCCACGACCTGGGCGAAACCGCCGAGGCCGACGGCGAGCAGCATCGACTCGTCCTTGGACAGGCCGGTGTCCTCCGCGATCACCACGGCGATCGCCTGGGCGCATTCGAGCGTGACCTTCTCGACACGCTCGCGCACGGCCGGCTCGTTGGTGAGGTCCGATTCGAAGACCAGACGGAACGCGCCGCCCTGGTCCTGGACGTAGGTGAAGTACGCGTCCATCGTCGCGGCGACCCGCAGCTTGTTGTCCGTGGTGGACTCCAGAGCCGCCTGCACCGCCGTCAGAAGCGACTCGCAGTGCTGGTCGAGCAGGGCGAGATAGAGGTCGAGCTTGCCGGGGAAGTGCTGGTAGAGCACCGGCTTGCTGACGCCCGCACGCTCGGCGATATCGTCCATCGCCGCCGCGTGGTAACCCTGCGCAACGAAGACTTCCTGGGCCGCGCCCAGAAGCTGATTGCGGCGGGCCCGGCGCGGCAGGCGGGTGCCCCGCGGACGGGCCGCGGTCTCGGTCTGCTCGGTGGCTGTCACGCCGCCTCCCCATACATGGCTGTTCCGTGTGCGGTTGTGCTGCCGCTTCGTCATCGTACTTTTCGGTAACCGTCGTGTGCGCGGCTCGGAGGCAGAATTTCATGGACCGGACGCTTGTCCAGCCCGGTGGAAAGCCCCGTAAAACCTGGATACGAGGGCAAAGCGGCCGACGGCGAACATCAGTCCGTCAGCGGTAGTCGTCCTCGTCCTGGCTCACCACCCTCGACTGTTCCACGGCGTCGGCCGGGTCGGCGTTCGACGGATCGAAGCGCGGTTCCGGCTCGTCGTCCTGCTGGAGCAGCTCGCGGTGCTGTTCGGCGGCGTCGGCCTCCGGCGCCTCCGGGCCGAGCGTGTCGTCTTCCTCGAAGGTGTCCGGTTCGGTGGGGTCGACCGTCATGACTGGCTCCCTCTCTCGTAAGAAGTCAGGGGCCAGGGCGTGTGCCCATGCTTCCTGGGCGTATGCCCTTCCTCCATGAGCGTAGGAGAGTCCGTTTCCGTGCGCTACGCGATCGTGTGACCGCGAACACGTGATCCAACGCGTGATCGTCTCGTAACATCGCCGTATGTCTTCGACCGAGCTTCCGGGTGCCCTCGCCGCCGCGGTGACCCCGAAAACGCTGCCGGTGCGGGTCGCCGAGGGCGAGAAGCTGCGCCAGGTGTCCCTGCCGGGGCTGACGCTCACGGTGCGTTCGAGACCGCCGGTGCGTGCGGGTCTTGCGCCCGCGCTGTTCGTGCACGGGCTCGGCGGTTCCTCGCAGAACTGGTCGGCGCTGATGCCGCTGCTCGAGGACGTCCTGGACTGCGAGGCCCTCGATCTGCCCGGCTTCGGCGACTCGCCGCCGCCGGACGACGGCAACTATTCGGTGACCGGGCACGCCCGCGCCGTCATCCGGCTGCTCGACGCGAGCGGCCGCGGTCCGGTGCACCTGTTCGGCAACTCGATGGGCGGTGCGGTCGCGACCCGCGTCGCGGCGGTACGCCCCGATCTCGTACGGACCCTGACGCTGGTCTCTCCCGCGCTGCCGGAGATCCGGGTGCAGCGCACCGCGGTGCCGACCGCGCTGGTGGCGCTGCCCGGTGTCGCGCAGCTTTTCGCGCGGCTGACCAAGGACTGGACGCCGGAGCAGCGCACGCGCGGCGTGATGTCGCTCTGTTACGGCGATCCGAAAATGGTCACGCCCGAGGGATTCGCGCACGCCGTGCAGGAGATGGAGCGGCGGCTTCAACTGCCGTACTTCTGGGACGCGATGGCCCGTTCGGCACGCGGCATCGTCGACGCGTACACCCTCGGTGGCCAGCACGGACTGTGGCGGCAGGCCGAGCGGGTGCTCGCGCCGACGCTGCTCGTCTACGGCGGACGCGATCAGCTGGTCTCGTACCGCATGGCGCAGAGGGCGGCGCGTGCCTTCCGGGGTTCCCGGCTGCTTTCGTTGCCAGAGGCGGGGCATGTGGCGATGATGGAGTACCCGGACGTGGTGGCCACGGCGGTACGTGAACTGCTCGCCGCGCAAGGCGACTTGACGGTGGAGAGCTGAGGCGGGGAGTGGGCAGGCACGCACGCAAGGGCGGCAAGAGCGACAGCGATACGGGCGCCATACCCGTCGTCCCCGGCAGATCCGGGGCTTCCGCCGCGCCTGAGGGCACGGGGCGTCGCCGGCGTTCCGGGCCGGCCGGTCCGCCGCCGGGTCCGGCACAGGGCCGGCCCGATCCGACACCGCCGCGCGGTGTGCCGCAGGCGCGTCCGGCGATGACGCCTCCGCACGGTGTCCCCCAGGCCCGTCCCGCGATGACGCCTCCGCACGGAGTTCCGCGGGTACGTCCCGACGGGACCCCGGCCCACGGCACCCCGCGGGTGCCGCCGCCGGGCGCCGGCCGGCCGCATCCGCAGCAGCGGGAGGCCGGTGGCGGGTGGGGTGCGATATCCGGGACCGGACCGCAGCCGCGCGTCGGCCAGACCGGGCCGCAGCCGCGCGTCGGTCAGACGGGATCGCAGCCGCGCGTCGGCCAGACCGGGCCGCAGCCTCGGATATCGGACACCGGTCCGCAGGCGCGCTTCAGCCAGACGGGGCCGCAGCCTCGCGTGACTCGGACCGGTCCGCAGCCTCGCGTCACCCAGACCGGGCCGCAGCCTCGCGTGACCCAGACCGGGCCGCAGCCCCGTATTTCGTCGACGGGCCCGCAGCCCCGGATCCCCGGGCCGCGCGGCGAGTACGTCTCCGCGTTCGACCGGCTCGATCCGCTCGCCGACGAGCCGGATCTCTTCGATCCCGGCGCCCGCCGACCGCCCCACGACCCGTACGCGGCCGTGACCGACTTCCGGCACGAGTTGTCCGAGGACGAGGCGCCCGCCGCCGCTCCCGTGCAGCCCGATCCGCCGCGGAAGAAGGCCAAGGGGCTGACGTTCACCGGGATCGCGGCCGCCGCCGTGACCACCGTGCTCGCCGTGGTCGTCGCCGGTCAGGTGGCCGACGGGCGGGAGCAGGATCCGCAGACGCAGGCCGCCGACGCCCAGGGCGGCGAACGGGGCGACGCTTCCGAGGCCTCGCGCTCCGACGCACGTCAGGCGCCCGCCGAGCAGCAGCCGCTCTCGTACGAGCAGAAGATGGCGCAGAAGGCCGTGCTGCCGCCGAAGCAGGCGAGCGGGGACTTCGAGGCGGTCGGCGGGCTCGACAAGGCGCCGGGCACCGGGCAGAAGTTCCGCTACCGCGTGGATGTCGAGAAGGGACTCGGCCTGGACGGCGCACTGTTCGCCGAGGCCGTGCAGAAGACCCTGAACGACGAACGGAGTTGGGCGCACAAGGGTGCGCGGACCTTCGAGCGGATCTCCAGCGGCAAGGCCGACTTCGTGATCACGCTGGCCAGCCGTGGCACCACCGCCACGTGGTGTGCGAAGTCAGGGCTCGACACGACGCAGGACAACGTCTCGTGCGATTCGGCGGCCACGGACCGCGTGATGATCAACGCCGACCGGTGGGCGCAGGGCGCCGAGACCTACGGCGCCGCGATCTTCGCGTACCGGCAGATGCTGATCAATCACGAGGTCGGGCACCGGCTCGGGTTCAACCATGTGAGCTGCAGTGTGGACGGCGGGCTCGCCCCGGTGATGCAGCAGCAGACGAAGTTCCTGGACCACGACGGCATCAAGTGCAAGGCCAACCCTTGGGTGTATCCCAACAGTTGAGCAGGATGATCCCGGATCGTGAGATCGTCGTCTCATTGCTTTGACTTCCCGGCGATGGTCATGGATATTTCTCGCCATGTCGACCCGTCACGCCTCTGCGAGCGCCGCCCTTGAGCTGGCGCTGTTCGGCGTGAGCGCGCTCTGCGCCGCCGACATCCACTGTCGCTGACGTACCCGCCCCTGGCGTGTGCGTCGGTCCGTGACGGCCTTCTGAGGCCGACCTCCGGTCCGTGACGACCACTTCACCTTTTCCCTCACGGGTTTCTTGGCGCTGCTCCGCGCCGGGGCGGAATCCGACGCACCCGCTGTGCCTTCCTGCCCCGTTCCGTGATCCCGAGAGGTCTCCTTGCGATGAGTCGCATATCCGTCATATCCCGCCGTGTCGCCGGCGCGTCCGTCAGCCTCGTCCTGGCCGCGGGCCTCGCCGCCTGCGCAGGGCCCGAGGACTCCTCGGACGGCGGCGGTTCGGGTGCGGACGGCAAGCCCGCGAAGGGCGGCACGCTCAGCGTCCTCAACTCCAACCCGCAGCAGGACTTCGACCCGGCCCGCCTCTACACCTCGGGCGGCGGCAACGTCCCGAGCCTGGTCTTCCGTACGCTCACCACCCGCAACCGCGAGGACGGCGCGGCCGGCGCCGAGGTCGTGCCGGACCTCGCGACCGACCTGGGCAAGCCCAACGAGGACGCCACCGTCTGGACGTACACCCTCAAGGAGGGTCTGAAGTACGAGGACGGCTCGCCCATCACCTCGGCCGACATCAAGTACGGCATCGAGCGGTCCTTCGCGGCCGAACTGTCCGGCGGAGCGCCCTACTTGAGGGACTGGCTGATCGGCGGCGACAAGTACGAAGGCCCGTACAAGTCGAAGAAGGGACTCGACTCCATCGAGACCCCGGACGACCGCACCATCGTCTTCAAGCTGAACAAGCCCGAGGGCGAGTTCCCCTACCTCGCGACGCAGACGCAGTTCGCGCCGGTCCCGAAGGCCAAGGACAAGGGCACCAAGTACGAGGAGCACCCGGTCTCCTCGGGCCCGTACAAGGTCGTCAAGAACGAGAACGACGGCGAGCACCTCGTCCTGGAGCGCAACGAGCACTGGGACCCGGAGACCGACGAGGAGCGCAAGGCCTACCCGGACAGGATCGACGTCCGCTCCGGTCTCGACTCCGCCGTCATCAACCAGCGTCTGCAGGCAAGCCAGGGCGCGGACTCCGCCGCCGTCACCACCGACACCAACCTCGGACCTGCCGAGCTCGCCAAGGTCAGCGGCGACGAGAAGCTGGCCGCACGGGTCGGCACCGGGCACTTCGGATACGTCAACTACCTGGCGTTCAACCCGAAGGTGAAGCCCTTCGACGACCCGTTGGTGCGCCAGGCGATCTCGTACGCCGTGAACCGCTCCTCGGTGATCAACGCGGCCGGCGGCTCCTCGCTCGCCGAGCCCGCGACCACCTTCCTGCCGCCGCAGAAGTCCTTCGGGTACACCAAGTACGACCACTTCCCGGCCGGTGGGACGGGCGATGCGGACAAGGCGAAGGAGCTGCTCAAGGAGGCCGGTCACGAGGACGGTCTGAAGATCAAGCTCACGCACTCCACCGACAAGGACTTCGAGACCAGCCCCGAGATCGCCACCGCGCTGCAGGAGGCGCTGCAGAAGGCCGGGTTCACGGTCGAGCTGGACGGTCTGGAGTCCAACGACTACAGCGAGAAGATCCACAACGTGAAGAGCGCGCCCGGGCTCTTCCTCGCCCACTGGGGTGCCGACTGGCCCTCCGGCGGCCCGTTCATCGCGCCGATCTTCGACGGCCGGCAGATCGTCAAGGAGGGCTCGGGCAACTACAACGCGGCCGAGCTGAACGACCCCGCGGTCAACAAGGAGATCGACGAGATCAACAAGCTGACCGACCTGGACGCGGCGGCCGCCCGCTGGGGCGCCTTGGACAAGAAGATCGGCGAGCAGGCGCTGACCGTGCCGCTGTTCCACCCCGTCTACAAGCGCCTCTACGGCAAGGACATCAAGAACGTCGTGATCAGCGACTGGACCGGCGTCCTGGACATCTCGCAGGTCTCGGTCAAGTGACCACGGCTGCCGAGCACTTGTCATGACTGAGGCATTGCTGGTCAAGGAGGCGGAGGCGGTCCAGGTGACCGCGCCCGCCTCCGGGGCCCGCTCGTTCTGGCGGCGGCTGCGGGCGCAGCGCGCCGCCCTCCCGGCGGGCGTCGTCGGCGCCCTGCTCGTCCTTGTGGCGCTCGCCGCACCGCTGCTCACCGCGCTCGCGGGCCAGGACCCGAACGCGTACCACCCGGAGGCCGTGGACTCCGCGGCCGGCGGCGTACCGCTCGGGTCCTTCGGCGGGATCGGCGCCGAGCACTGGCTCGGCGTCGAACCCGGCACCGGACGCGATCTGTTCGCACGGATCGTGTACGGGGCGCGGGTCTCGCTCGGCGTCGCCCTGTTCGCGACCGTCGTCCAGCTGGCGCTCGGCGTCACGCTCGGCCTCGCGGCCGCGCTCGGCAACCGCTGGGTGGACCAGGCGATCAGCCGGTTCACGGACGTGGTCGTCGCGCTGCCGCTGATGGTGATGGCGCTCGCGCTGCTCGCGATCGTCCCGCAGTCGGTGCCGCGCCCGGTCCTGATCGCCGTGGTCGTGGGCCTGGTCGGCTGGTCGGGCACCTCCAAGGTGGTGCGCGCCCAGGCGCTCGCCCTGAAGTCCCTTGACCATGTCGCGGCGGCCCGGCTCAGCGGCTGGTCGACCTGGCGGATCGCCCGCCGTGAGCTGCTGCCCTCGCTGGCCGCGCCCGTCATCACGTACGGAGCGCTGCTCGTGCCCGCCAACATCTCGGTGGAGGCGGCGCTCTCCTTCCTCGGCATCGGCATCAAGCCGCCCACGCCCTCCTGGGGCCAGATGATCACCGAGGCCGATACCTGGTACGCCACGGCGCCCACGTATCTGCTCATCCCGGCCGGTCTGCTCTTCGTCACCGTGCTCTCCCTGACCGTGCTCGGCGAGGGGGTGCGGGTGGCGCTGGATCCGCGGGCCGAGTCGCGGCTCAAGGTCGGTACGCGCGGGAGCAAGGTCCGTGGCGGCACAGGTGGCGCCAAGTCCCGTAAGAACAAGGGCGGTGCGCGATGACCGGCTTCCTGCTGCGGCGCGTGGGCGGGGCGCTGTTCGTGCTCTTCGCCCTGAGCGTCCTCGTCTACGCGGTCTTCTACGTAGCCCCCGGTGACGTCGCCCGGATCGCCTGCGGACCGCGCTGCTCCACGGCCCAGATCGACCAGGTGAGCGAGCAACTGCGCCTGGACGACCCGGTGTACGCGCAGTACTGGCACTTCCTGCAGGGCATCGTGGCCGGCCGCGACTACTCCACCGGCACCGAGCTCGCCCACTGCGGCGCGCCCTGCCTCGGCTTCTCGTACCAGAGCGACCAGCAGGTGACCGAGCTGATCCTGGCGAAGCTGCCGGTCACCGCCTCGCTGGTGGCCGGGGCCTTCGTCCTGTGGATCATCATCGGGGTCGGCACCGGCGTCCTGGCGGTGTGGAGGCGCGGGCGTCTTTCCGAACGCGTCCTGACCTGGCTCACGCTGGCCGGCACGGCGACTCCGGTGTTCGTGATCGGACTGCTCCTGATCATCGTGTTCTGCTCCACGCTGGCCTGGCTGCCCTTCCCGCAGTACGTCCCGCTCACCGAGGACCCCGAGCAGTGGATGTGGAATCTGCTGCTGCCCTGGTTCGCGCTCGCGCTGCTCGAATCCGCGAAGTACGCGCGGCTGACCAGGAGTTCGATGCTGGAGACCCTCGCCGAGGACCACGTGCGCACCTTCCGCGCCTTCGGCGTGAGCGAGCGGGCGATCCTCGGACGGCACGCCCTGCGGGGCGCGGTGGCGCCGGTGATCGCGCTGAGCGCACTCGACTTCGGCACGATGTTCGGCGGCGCGGTGCTCACCGAGTCGCTGTTCGGCATCCCCGGTCTCGCCCGCGAACTCGTCGAGGCCGTACGGACCGTGGACCTGCCCGTGGTGGTGGGCCTGGTCCTCGTCATCGGCTTCTTCGTCGTCCTCGCCAACACCGTCGCCGACGTCCTGTACGCGGTGGCCGACCGACGGGTGGTGCTCGTATGAGCCTGATCGAAGTGACAGATCTGTCCGTGGACTTCGGTTCCGTACGGGCGGTCGACAAGGTCTCCTTCTCGCTGGAGCCGGGCGCCGCGCTCGGTGTGGTGGGGGAGTCGGGATCCGGCAAGTCCACGGTCGCGTACGCGCTGCTCGGCCTGCACCGCGGGACGGGCGCGTCCGTGGCGGGCGCGGTCGAGGTAGCCGGCGTCGATGTGACGGCGGCCTCGGACGGTGAACTGCGCTCCCTGCGCGGCGGCAAGGCGGCCATGGTCTTCCAGGACCCGCTCTCCGCGCTCGACCCGTACTACGCGGTCGGCGACCAGATCGCGGAGGTGTACCGGGTGCACCATCGGGTGTCGCGGCGGGCGGCCCGCGCGCGGGCCGCGGAGGTGCTCGACCGGGTGGGGATCGCCGATGCCGCGCGCAGGTCGCGCGCGCGGCCGCACGAGTTCAGCGGGGGGATGCGTCAGCGCGCGCTGATCGCGATGGCGCTCGCGTGCGAACCCCAGGTGCTGATCGCGGACGAGCCGACGACGGCGCTCGATGTGACCGTGCAGGCGCAGATCCTCGATCTGCTGCACGAGTTGCGGGCCGAGACCGGGATGGGGCTGCTGCTTGTCACGCATGACGTGGGCGTCGCGGCGGAGAGCGTCGACGACATCCTGGTGATGCGGCACGGGCAGGTGGTCGAACGAGGGCCGGTGGGGGAGGTGCTCGCGGCGCCCGCGCAGACGTATACGCGGGAGTTGCTGGCGGCTGTGCCGCGGATCGAGGGGGAGGGGACGGAAGGCGTGTCCGTGCCCGGACCTCGCGTCGAGTCCAGGGCTGCCGCCGCGGTGACCGCCGCTGCTGCCGGCTCGGGTGTCGCCTCGGCGAGCGTCCCGGCCGCCGCCGGTGCTGCCGGCTCGGGTGTCGCCTCCGCGAGCGCCCCGGCCGCCGCCGGGGAGCCCGTCCTCGAGGCCCCGGGTCTGCGCGAGGTCTACGGCAAGCGGGCCAAGGCCTTCACGGCCGTCGACGGGGTCTCGGTCGCGGTGCGCGCGGGCGAAACCCTCGGCATCGTCGGCGAATCGGGCTCGGGCAAGACCACCCTCGGCCGGATGCTCGTCGGGCTGCTCACCCCGGACGGCGGCGGCGTCTCCCGTACGGCGGACGTGCAGATGGTCTTCCAGGACCCGGGCTCCGCGCTCAACCCCCGCCGCTCGATCGGCGAATCCGTCGCCGACCCGCTGCGGGCGCGCGGTGAGAAGGACGAGGGGCGCATACGGGCCCGGGTGGACGAACTCCTCGTCCGCGTGGGCCTCGAGGCGGCGCACTACGACCGGTATCCGCATGAGTTCAGCGGCGGCCAGCGTCAGCGGGTGTGCATCGCCCGTGCCCTTGCGCCGTCCCCGCGGCTGATCGTGTGCGACGAGCCCGTATCGTCCCTCGACGTGACCACCCAGGCCCAAGTCCTCGCCCTTCTGGACGAATTGCGGCGCGAGCTCGGTCTCGCGCTGGTCTTCATCGCCCATGATCTGGCGGTGGTACGGCAGGTCAGCGACCGGGTCGCCGTCATGCGGCGCGGACGCGTGGTGGAGTCGGGGACGGTCGCGGAGGTGTACGGCGCTCCCCAGGACCCGTATACGAAGCAGCTGCTCGCCGCCGTACCCGCGCTCGATCCGTCGGCGGCCGCCCTGCGGCGGTCCGAGCGGCGGGAGTTGGCCGAGGCGGCCTGACCCGTACCGCGAGCCTCACCTTGCGTGACCGATTGCACGCCTAGCGCGATCAAACGCTACCCGGCCAGGAAAGTTACGGCCGTTCACCCCTTCTGGTGGCGCGATGGACAACCGTCCATCGCGCCACCCGCATATCCGCATACGTTCGTTTTGCGGGGGGGGCCCGCGGCCACCGCGCCCCCGCCC
>NZ_JAEIMH010000039.1:13325-57148 GCF_016464295.1 Streptomyces sp. N35
CCCCCCCCCCCCCCCCGCTCGGGGGGCCGCCGCCCCCCCCCCCCCTCCCCCCCCCCGGCATATCCGCATACGTTCGTTTCGCGGGGGGCGCCCGTGACCACGGAGCCCCAGTCGAAGAAGGATCGGGGGTGTACTCGTGCGCATCGGACTGCTCACGGAGGGTGGCTATCCGTATGTGACGGGTGAGGCCAGGCTCTGGTGCGACCGCCTGGTGCGGGGGCTCGACCGGCATGAGTTCGACATTTTCGCGCTCAGCCGCAGCGCGCACCAGGAGGAACAGGGGTGGATCCAACTTCCGCCCCAGGTGCATCGCGTGCGGACGGCTCCCCTGTGGACCGCCGAGGACGACGGGGTGGTGTACGGGAGGCGGGCGCGGCGCCGCTTCGCCGGGCACTGGGGGGAGTTGGCGGGTGCCGTCTGCGCCGAGGGGAGCGCGGCGGAGGACCGTTTCGCCAACGCGCTCTACGGGCTTGCCGACCTGGAGCGCGAAGAGGGCGGACTCGCCGGTGCGCTGCGCTCCGAGGCGGCGGTCGACGCGCTGGAGAAGGCCTGCCGGGCGCCGGGTGCGCCGCGGGCCGCACGCGAGGCGCGGGTCGCCGATCTGCTGACCGTCACCGGACTGATCGAGCGCACCCTGCGACCGCTCTCGCTCGACTGGTACGAGGAGGTCGAGGGCGGCCTCGGAGCGGTCGACCTGTGCCATGCCGCGTCGGGGGGCGCGGCCGCGCTGCCTGGCCTGCTCGCCAAGCACTTCTACGGGGTGCCGCTGCTCGTCACCGAGTACGGAGTGCAGCTGAGGGCGCACTACTTGGGGGCCGCGGGAGCGCTGAGTGCGCCCGCGCGTGCGCTGCTCGCGGGCTTCCACGGGCGGCTCGCCACCGAGGTCTACCGGCAGGCCGCACTGATCACGCCCGGCAACACCCATGCGCGGCGCTGGCAGGAGAGATGCGGGGCCGACAAGGCCAAGCTGCGCACCGTGTACCCGGGCATGGAGGCCTCGCGTTTCGCGGAGGTCGGCGAGTCCACCGAACTCGCCGATCCGGACACGCTGGTGTGGGTCGGCCGGATCGAGCCGTCCAAGGATCTGATCGCGCTGCTGCACGCCTTCGCGGAGATCCGCAAGGAGGAGCCCAAGGCGCGGCTCAGGATCGTGGGCGCGCCCGCGGACGGGCCCGAGGCGGCCACGTATCTCGCGCACTGCACGGCCCTAGCGGCGCAGCTCTTCCCCGATGAGGCGGAGGGGGTGCACGCGGTGGGGGACAACCCGGTCTCGTTCGAGGAGATCGGCGGTCCCGAGGTTCCCGAGCTGGCCGACGCCTATGCGGCCGGCAGTGTCGTGGTGCTCTCCAGTGTGGTCGAGGGTTTTCCGATCAGCCTGGTCGAGGCGATGTTCTGCGGCCGGGCCACCGTGTCCACGGATGTCGGCGCGGTGGTCGAGGTCATCGGCGGTACGGGGCTCGTGGTGCCGCCGCGCAATCCGCGCGCGCTCGCCGATGCCTGTCTCGCGCTGCTGCGGGACACCGAGCGGCGGGACCGGCTGGGGGCGGCGGCGCGTGCGCGGGCGCTCGAACTCTTCACGGTGGACCAGAACATCGCGGCATTTCGCAGCATTTACCTCGAGATCGTCTCGCACCATCCCGTACGGCGGGAGGCGCTCGACGAGGCCGGGGAGCCGCAGCCCTTCGCCAACCCGGCGGAGGTGTATGTGCCGGGGCGCTGGACGGGGTCCGGGCTGCGGGAGGAACCGGGTGCGTCCGGGCCGAGTTGGGCCGTGGGCGCGGAGGGTCCGTCCGTGGGCACGGAAGCTTCGTCCGTGGGTGCGGAGGGTCCGTCCGAGGGCGGGGCGGGTGCGGGCCGGGCGGATGCGGCGGGCGATGAGCCCGTCGGCGTCGGTGCCGCGGGGGAGGGGGAGCGGTGAGCGAATTCCGTACGGCGTCGAGTGCCGGCCCCGAGGAGGCCGTGCCGGACGCGCCCACCACCCCTGCCAGTCCCGGGAGTTGGGACACGCGGTCCGAGGAAGTGCTGTCCGATGCGGCGCTCACCGCGGGCGCCGCGGGTTCGGACGCGCGTGCCGGGTCACGTGCGGCCGATGTGCCCGCCGTCAAGGGCAAGGCGCGTAGGCCCGGGGGCCGCAGGGGGGCGGTCGATCCCGTGAAGGCGCTGATGCACCGTCACCGTGAGCTGTGCGAACGGGCGGTGGACCCGCTGGAGATCGCCGCCGGTCTGGAGGCGCATGGCGTCACCGACCGGACCGCGGCCCGCTTCCGGCACCGTGATGTGTTCTCGCTGGCCGAGGAGATGTACGCGCGGGCGGAGCGGGACGACGAGTCGGCGTCCGGTGCGTCCGGCGGGTCTTCCGCGTCCGCCTTGTCGCAGTCGGCGGCTCAAGCCGCCGGGCCCCGGGGTCCGGTCGGCTGGGCCGCGTTCGCGCTGCTGCCGGGAGCGGGGTGCGCCCTGGCGGGGGTGGCCGCGCTCGATCTGACGTCCGGGTCGGCGAAGCTCTTCGCCGGTGTGCTGGGCGCGCTCGCCGTGGGGGTCGCGCTCAGGGTCGCGCTGCGGCAAGGGCCGCTGCGGGTGTTCGGGCGGCAGGTGCCGGCCACGCGGGCGTGGACCGGGTTCCTGCTCGCGTATGCGCTGATCGGCGAGGGACTGCTCGACGGCGTCCTGTCCGGCGGGCCCGACGGGCCCTGGCCGTTGCACACGGCGCCCCTGCTCGGGCTCGCGCTCGCCGTGGCGCCCGCGGCCTGGTGCGCGCGGGTCTTCGCGGTGCAGAGCGCGCGGACGCTTGCGGTCAGCCGGGGGCTCGACGACTTCGCCGCCGCCGTACGGCCGTTGCTCTGCGGGGTGTTCGCGGTCTTCCTCGCCGTGCTGACCGGGCTGCTGCTCGCGTCCGGAGCGGTGCTCGGGGAGGGGACGCGGGGCGTGGGTCCCGCGGTGGCCCTCGGGGCGCTGCTGCTGCTCGCGCGGTTGCTGGAGGTGCACGGATTCCCGGACGCGGGCGCGTTGATGCTGGGGGCGGCGTGCGCGGCTCAGACGCTTGCGCTCGCCACCGCGCTCGGCGGTCGGCTCCCGGGCTTCGGCTTCCTGTCCGCGCCCGTCGAGGGCGTGGCCTCCGCGTGGGGGCCGGGGGCGGTGCCCGTTCTGATCTGCGGGGGTGCGGCGGCGGTGCTGCTCGCTCACGCGATGCGGCGGCTTACTCGGGCTTCCGCGCATGCGGAGGTGGCTCGGTGAGGGGGTGTTCGGGTGCGGGGGTGTTCGGGTGCGTTGCCGGGTGCGGGTGCGTGGCGCCTGCGGCGGGCGGTTCTCCCCTACCCGCCCCTTCCCGAAACCGGGGGCACAGCCCCCGGGCCCCCGTAGGGCGGGGGGGGACTTTTCGTGGGGGCCCGCCCCGTGGGTCCGGGCGGGGGCTGGGCCCCCTGCGCCCCGCTAGGGGGTTGGGGTGGTTTGTTCGTGGGGCTGTGTCCCGTGGGTCCGGGCGGGGGCTGCACCTCCTGCGCCCCGCTAGCCACCTGGTTTCCGGCCGTAGGCCATACCTCCTGCGCCCCGCCAGCCGCCTGGTTTCCGGTCGTAGGCCACACCTCCTGCGCCCCGCCAGCCGCCTGGTTTCCGGTCGTAGGCCACACCTCCCGCACCCCGCCAGCCGCCCGGTCTCCGGCCGTAGGCCACACCCCCCGCACCCCGCCAGCCACCTGGCCCCCGGCCGCAGGCCACACCCCCCGCACCCCGCCAGCCACCTGGCCCCCGGCCGCAGGCCGCACCCCCCGCACCCGGACAGCTTCCCCTCTCCCGCGTGGCCGACACCGCGGGCGGCGGGCTTACCCCGTTACGAACAGCCTTGAGGAGCACGGAAGATGAGCACCCCCAAGCACAGGCCCGCACCCGCCGGAGCCGCCCGATGAGGGTGTTGCTGCTCGGCGCCAATGGATATCTGGGCCGCTTCGTCGCCGACCGGCTGCTCGCCGACCCGGCCGTCCAGCTCACGGCGCTCGGCCGCGGTGATGACGCGGATGTGCGGTTCGACCTCGCGAACGGCAGCCCCGGCGCCCTGACCAGGTTCCTGGACGCGGTGCACCCCGGCGTGGTGATCAACTGCGCGGGGGCGACCCGGGGCGGCGCCCGCGACCTGGTCCGGCACAACACGATCGCCGTCGCCACGGTCTGCGAGGCCCTCCGAAGGAGCGGCTGCGGGGCCCGGCTCGTGCAGCTCGGCTGCGGCGCGGAGTACGGACCCAGCCAGCCCGGCTCCTCCACATCGGAGGACGCGGTTCCCAGGCCCGGCGGCCCGTACGGAGTGAGCAAGCTCGCCGCGACCGAGCTCGTGCTCGGATCGGGGCTCGACGCCGTCGTGCTGCGGGTGTTCTCGCCCGCGGGCCCGGGCACCCCGGCCGGCTCCCCGCTCGGCCGCCTCGCCGAGGCGATGCGCCGCGCGATGCAGGCGGGCGACGGCGAGCTCAAGCTCGGCGGGCTCGGCGTGCAGCGGGACTTCGTGGACGTACGGGATGTGGCGCGCGCTGTACACGCCGCGTCCCTGTCCGCCGCGCAAGGCGTCGTCAACATCGGCTCAGGCCGCGCCGTCAAGCTCCGCGACGCCGCCGCCGTGCTCGCCCGGGTCGCCGGATACGGGGGCGCGCTGCACGAGTTGGACGGCGGCGGACGGCCATCCATCGGGCACCCCCGTACCGAATCCGACACAGCACCCGCCGCCTACCCGTACCCGGACGGCTGCGGCAGCTGGCAGCAGGCCGATGTGCGCACCGCGCGCGACCGGCTCGGCTGGCGGCCCCGGATCAACCTCGAAGAGTCCCTCGCCGACATCTGGATGGAGGCGGCATGCCGCATCTGATCACCCCCACCGGCGCACAGCAGCAAGCAGCGGAAGCCACCATGGGCCTCGGCGTGCCCGGATACGCCCACCCCTTGGTCGCACCCATGGAATGGGCCGAGCTGACCCGCCCCGGTGCCCCGCTGCACTGGACCGTCCTGAATGTCGCGAATGGTCCGGGTGCCCGCCCCGACCCGCACTGTCTCGAAGCGTCCGGAAAGCTGCGTAACGCCGGCACCCGTGTCCTCGGTCACCTCGATCTCGCGTACGGCGCCCGGAGCTTCGGCGAGCTGGTCTCGGACGCGCACCGCTATCTGGACTGGTACCAGGTCGACGGCTTCTACGCGGACCGCGCCCCCACCGAACGGGCCGCGCTGCCCGAGGTCCGCAGGGTCTCGGCCACCCTCAAGGCGCTGCTCCCCGACGGACATCTGGTCTTCGGGCACGGCGCCCACCCGTACCCCGGATACGCCGAATCCGCCGACCAGTTGGTGACCTTCAGCGGTCCCTGGAGCGACTACCGCTGGTCGCAGGTAGCCGAGTGGACCGCCGACTATCCGCCCGAGAAGTTCTGCCATCTCGTCCACGGCGTACCGCTCGGCCACCTCGAGGAAGCCCTGCGCATCGCCCGCTGGCAGGGAGCGGCCACGATCTGGTTCACGGACCGTACGGACAAGCACCGCACGGTCGACCCGTTCGAGGCGCTGCCCGGTTACTGGGACGAAATCGTCTCGCGTATCGGACGGGGTGTCTCGGAATGAAGAAGGCTGTGGCAGCGTTACGGGAAGAACCACTGTTCGTATACCGATCTACGGAGTTCCCGTGTCGCTGCCACCCCTGGTCGAGCCTGCCGCAGAGCTCACCGTCGACGAGGTCCGCAGGTACTCCCGCCACCTGATCATCCCGGATGTCGGGATGGACGGGCAGAAGCGGCTGAAGAACGCCAAGGTGCTGGCCGTCGGCGCCGGTGGACTCGGGTCCCCGGCGCTGATGTACCTGGCAGCCGCCGGCGTCGGCACGCTCGGCATCGTGGAGTTCGACGAGGTCGACGAGTCGAATCTGCAGCGCCAGATCATCCACAGCCAGGCGGACATCGGCCGCTCGAAGGCGGAGTCCGCGAAGGACTCGGTCCTCGGCATCAACCCGTACGTGAACGTGGTCCTGCACGAAGAGCGGCTCGAAGCCGAGAACGTGATGGACATCTTCAGCCAGTACGACCTGATCGTGGACGGCACGGACAACTTCGCCACCCGCTACCTGGTCAACGACGCGTGCGTGCTGCTCAACAAGCCGTACGTCTGGGGCTCCATCTACCGCTTCGACGGCCAGGCGAGCGTGTTCTGGAGCGAGCACGGCCCGTGCTACCGCTGCCTCTACCCGGAGCCCCCGCCGCCGGGCATGGTCCCCTCCTGCGCCGAGGGCGGCGTCCTCGGCGTGCTCTGCGCCTCGATCGGTTCGATCCAGGTCACGGAGGCCATCAAGGTCCTGACCGGCGTCGGCGACCCGCTGGTCGGCCGCCTGATGATCTACGACGCCCTGGAGATGCAGTACCGCCAGGTCAAGGTCCGCAAGGACCCCAACTGCGCGGTCTGCGGCGAGAACCCGACCGTCACCGAGCTCATCGACTACGAGGCCTTCTGCGGCGTCGTGTCCGACGAGGCCCAGGAGGCGGCGCTCGGCTCGACGATCACTCCCAAGCAGCTCAAGGAGTGGATCGACGCCGACGAGAAGATCGAGATCATCGACGTCCGTGAGCAGAACGAGTACGAGATCGTCTCGATCCCGGGCGCGAAGCTGATCCCCAAGAACGAGTTCCTGATGGGCACCGCCCTCCAGGATCTGCCCCAGGACAAGCGCATCGTCTTGCACTGCAAGACGGGTGTCCGCAGTGCGGAGGTCCTCGCGGTCCTCAAGTCCGCGGGCTTCGCGGACGCGGTCCACGTGGGCGGCGGCGTGATCGGCTGGGTCCACCAGATCGAGCCCGAGAAGCCGGTCTACTAGGGCTTCTTGGCTGTACGACGCCGAGTGCCGCGCTCCCTGTCGGGGGCGCGCCACTCGTGCGTTCACGCCTCGTGCGTTCACGCCTCGGGGGCGATGTCCGCGTAAGAGGTCTCCGCCCGGCACAGCGCGCGGTCGATGAGCTCGCGCATCCTGTCCTCCTGGCGGGCCGCCGTGCCGGGATCGCCCGGGCGGCTGTGCGCGGTCACGGTGATCGTGCTCCGGCCGTCCGCCGTGGTCGCACCGCGGATGACGTAGCCGAAGCCGCTGCCGCCGTGCCCGAGGTACTCACCGCCGCAGGACAGGGGAGTGGTGAACAACCCGAGTCCGTCGCCCGTGCCCGCGGGATGATCCCCGCCGGCCGGTACGGGCACGGTGGTGCGCATGGCCTTCAGGGTGGCCGGTTCCAGAAGCCGGCCGCGGACCAGGGACCCGAGGAAACGGTTGAGCTCCCGCGCCGTGCCGGTCATCGAACCGTCGGCACCGGTGTCGAACGGGCGGTAGGGGATCGTGGTGTCGATCAGCGGGCCCTGCGGCGCGAACTGCTGGTAGTTGAGGGCGTGCGGCCGCGGCAGGAACGGCCCGATCCCGGGCGTATCGGTGCGGCGCAGCCCGAGCGGCCGCAGGATGCGGTCGTGGACCTGCCGCTCCCACGACAGGCCGGTCACCTTCTCGATGACCATCCCGGCGACTACGTAATTCGTGTTGGAGTACGCCCAGTCGGTGCCCGGTGCGAACTCGGGCTCGTGCCGCATGGCCAGGGCGACCAGCTGCTCGGGGCGGTAGGCGTCCCAGCGCCGGTCGAAGTACGTCCGGGCGCTCGGGTCGGGGAACACCTCGGCCGTGTAGTCGTACAGACCGCTGGTGTGCTGCAGCAGATCGCGCAGCGTGATGCGGCGACCGTCGTTGCCGTTGCCGGCGACGACCCCGGGCAGCAGCTCCGCCACGGACTGGTCGAGTGACAGCCGCTCCTCGTCCACGAGTTGCAGCACCACGGTGGCCACGTATGTCTTGGTGATGCTGCCGAGCCGCAGATAGCCGTGCTCGGGGACCGGCCGGCCGGTGGCGCGGTCCGCGACGCCCGAGCGGGCCGTGACGGTGCCCCGCGGCGTGTCCAACCTGACGGATACACCGGTGACTCCGGCGTCCCGCAGCGCATCGGCGTCCTGCTGCAGCGAGCCGCCCGCGCGCGGCCCCGCCGCGGCTGACGGCAGCCCCGCCGCGGCCAGCGTCAGCACACCGGCGGCCAACAGCAGACGACGACCGGGGTTCATGCGTCGGAAGAGGTTCATGTGTCGACGCTAGGAATCCACCGCACCGGCCACCATCCGGTGAACCCCCTGGCCCAGTAGGGGGATTGCCAGAGGAGAGAGCCCGGCCCGGGGTTCGCGACGGCGGTTCGGCGGCCCTTCGTTCAAGCGGGCGGCGCCGCCACCCTGAAGCCGACGCCGATCGCCGTCAGGTCCCGCTCGTACGCGCCGTGGCGGCGGGCGCAGCGGGCCAGGTCGCGGTCGTGGCGGTAGGCGCCGCCGCGGGTGACATGGGGGTCGAAGGCCCAGCTCTCGGTGGGCGGGACGTCGGCGGGAGCGCCGGGGTAGGGGGCGTAGAGCGTGGAGGTCCACTCGTCCGCGTTGCCGGCCATGTCCAGGACGCCGAACGGGCCTGCGCCGTCCGGGAACGAGCCGACCGGTGTGGTGGTGCCGACCCCGAGATCGACCAGGTTGGCCAGCCCCGTCCGGTACGTGGACCCCCAGGGGAACTCGCGTGCGTCGTCGCCGCGCGCGGCGCGTTCCCATTCGTCCTCGCTGGGCAGACGCACCGCGATGCCGCCGAGCTGCTGTCCGAGCCAGCCGCAGTAGGCCGTCGCCTCGTCCCAACTGACGCCGATGACAGGGTGGTCGGCCGGCCCCTGCGGGTCGGGGCGCCCGGTCGACCGCGCGAAGAGCGTCCACTGGCCGACCGTGACCAGGGTCCGGGCGATCCGGAACGCCGGGACGCGCACCTCCGTACGCGGGGCCTCCTTCCGGTACCACTCCGCCAGAACCCCGGTGTCCGCATAGCGCTCGGCCACCTCCGCGAGCTCATCGGGCGGCGTGCCCCCCCGCCGCACGCCCGCCCGGGCCTCGGCCCCGGCCCCCGCCGTGGACCTCGGCCCAGTCCACCGCTTCCCGCCGCATCCGCCGCTCCTTCGTCCGGTCGATCACGGAACGACCATGATCAGCCGGGCGGCCAAGGGTGAGCGTCGGCCGACAGGCCGATCTCCGCTGCCCTGTTGGGCCTAGGTCTCACCCGCGCCGCGCCTCCACCTCCCGCCCGATCCGCCCCCGGTTCCGCCCTGCCTACAGTCCCTGCCATGGATACGTCAGGAACGCTGGACGAAGCGCTGGAGCGGCTGCACGGCTCGGGGCCCGAGCGGCTCGGGAGGCTCACCAACCATGCGCCGATGGCCGTCGAGTCCCTCGCCGCACGCGGGCAGGCGCGGTCGGTGCACCGCTGGCTCGATCTGTACGCGCCCAAGCTGGAGGAGTTCCCTTCCCGGGGCGAGCCGGTCACGGACGCCAACTGGCCCGAAGCGCTCGGCGATCCGCGGCGGGTGGCCGACTGGATCGGGTACTTCGCGGCCCGGATCGCCGAGCGTCCGTGGCGCGAGGTGCTCGCCCAGTGGTGGCCCCGGCTGCTGCCCGGCATGTACGGCGGCTCGACACATCCGGTGATCCGGGTGGGCCACGCGGTACGGACGCTCCTGTCCGCGGAGGGCGAGCCCACCGCACCCCGCCTGGCCGAACTCGCGCACGGCCTCGGCTACTGGGCCGCCCGCCACCACCCCGTATCGGTGCGGCCCTCGCTGCCGGGCGCGCGGACCGCGGCCGCCGCACTGGACGCCGTACCCCGTATCGCCGACCGGAACGGCGGCTTCCCCACGCTGCTCGGCCGCGTGAGCGCCCTGCCGGTGTGGACGTACGAGGCGACGGAACCGGCCGAAGTCCACGCCCGCCTCACCGAGTTGGTCCGCGCCGCCACCCACCGCTACGCCACCCACGGCCACGGCGAGGAGACGATGCTGGTCCACGCGGCCACCGCACCCAACGCCGTCCTGCGCACCCTGCCCGCACTCCCGCACGACCTCTGGCTGCCGAGCCTGCACGCGGCCTGGACAGCCTCCGCCGCGGTCACCGCGATGTACGCACCGCCGGCCGGGATCACCTACACCCCGCCCGGCACCTTCACCCCCGAGGAGGTCATGGAACGGGCCCTGGCCCACGGCGACGAACACGTCATCAAACTGACGGACACCGCCCTCGACATCGGCGACGAACGGGCCCTCGCGGCGGCTCTGCGCGCCGTCGAGTTGAGCGCTCCCCTGGTGTGAGGCACGTTCACGGAAGGCCGAGCCGCGGCGGGGTGCCACGCCCCACCGTCTCTCGGTCGGTGGGGTGCCACGCCCCACCGGCTCTCGGCGCGCCGCCGGGGCGTCGTCCTTTCGGCCCGGTGCGTCAGCCGTGCCCCCGCACTTCGCTCCAGGACTCCCGTACGGGAGCGGGGATGCGCCCCCGCCTGTGCACCGCGAAGCCGTTGACGCGTGCCCACTGCCGGATGGCCGCGATCGATTCCGGGCCGTCCAGACCTACCAGGATCGTGTGGCAGGCGTCCTGCAACTTCTCGTCCGCGGCTACCCCCTGGAACGTGACGCTGCGGCGCGGCAGTTCGAGCTCCGCCTCGATACGGGCTCTCGCCGGGGCGGCGGCCGGGCCCATCCGGTCGAGGCAGGACAGGACGAACGGCGCGGTCGCGTCGTTCCCGTCCCAGGCGGTCAGCAGGGTGTCCAGCACCGTTTCCGCTTCCGGCTCGCCCCCGATGTCCCACAGCGCCGCCGCGGCATGCACCCGCGTCCAGTCGTAGCCGGCCTCCAGGAGAGGGCGCAGCCGCGTCAGGGCCGGCGCGGCCGATGCGCCGATCCGGCCGAGGGCGTCGGCGGCCTCCGCATTCCGGCAGGTGGCGAGCAGGGCCGACAGGCGCGGTACGGCTTCCGTGGCGTCCTGGCCGATGTCCCACAGCGCCGCCGCGGCGGCTGCCCGTCGGGCGAGGGCCCTCGGGTCGGCCCGGGGGCGGGGCGCGGGGGGCGCGGGGGCGGCACGGGGACCGAAGGACGCGAGGGCGTCCACGGCACAGGCGGCCGTACGCCACCGCTCGTGACGGACCGCCGCGCCGGCGGCCTCGGCGAGCGCGGGTACGGCGCCAGGGTCGCCCAGGGCGGCCAGGGTGGAGATGAGGGCGCCGGTGCTCAGGTCCGGGCCCTGCGCGGAGAAAGCGGTCTCGCTCAGGATCCGGCACAGCCTCGGCGTCAACTCGCCCGCGGCTGAGGGCAGATGACCGCAGACCTCGATGGCACGCCAGATGTCGCGACCGGAGTCGAGCCCGGTCAGGAGATCCGGCAGCGCACGCGGATCGCCGAGCCGGGCCAGCGCCATGACGGCTTCCTGGTGGGCCCGCCGCAGCACCGGGCGCGGCGCCGCCCATACGCCGGGCCCGTGCGCGGCGCGCTGTCCGGCGACGTACGAGGCGAGGGCTTCGCGGGCCGGCTCGCAGACGGGTGCCAGACGCCCGAGGCTCTCGGCCGCCGCGGCGGCGGTGTACGGGTCATCGGGCAGCAGGCAGCCCGCGAGCAGGGTGACGAGCCGGGAGTGGTCGCCCCGCCACGTGGTGATCAGGTCCTGGGCCGTGCGGATCGCGTCGTACCGCGTGCCGGCGTCGGGACTGCGCAGCTGTTCGGCGAGGAGCAGCCGCCGCTCCGGCAGCCGCCCGTCGAGCACGGCGTGAAAGGTGCGCAGCAGTGAAGTGGTGGGCGCGTGCACCCGGTTGAACCGGTCGAGATCGGCGAACGCGGCGGCGATCTGCGGTGGGACATCCGTCGCCTCGTCCTCGTCCGCGCAGACGCACGCTCCGGAGGGGTCCGTGCCCTCCGGGTCCGTCGCCGTTGCGGAGGTGAGGTCGCGCAGCAGGCCGATCGCCGTGGTGACGGTCCCCTCGCCGATCTCCTCGGGCGCACAGCGGGCGCGGTGCACCAGCGCCGCGAGGCGGGTGCCCGGGTCCTCGGCGGCCTCGGACCAGGCGTACAGGAGCCCTGTGGCCGAGTCACCCCCGTACGGCAGCCGTATCGCCAGGTCGGCCGTCGTATGGACGATCAGGAGCCGTTCCGTGATGCCGCCCTCGGCCGCGAGCCGCTCCCGCAGCAGCGCGACCGCCCGCTCGACGTCGTCCAGGAAGAGCCCGACGCCCTCGATGCCCGCCCTGCGGACCCGCGGATCGGGGTCCGAGGTGAAGGCGATCAGGGCGTCGACGCGCTCACGCATCAGCGCGCAACTGTCCCCGCAGGCCGTCGACTCGGTGCCGTCCGGATCCACGCAGACCTCGTCGCCGCGCCCGGCGGCCTCGCGGCCGATGCTCAGGAGCAGTTCGGCGACCGCCGCTCGGTCCGGCGTGGCGCTGTCCGCCGCCAAGGCGAACAGGTGGGGCACGCACAGCGCCGTACAGGAATAGACATCGCCTTGGTGGTGGGCAGCCCCGTAGAAGTCCCCGAACGCCCGCTCCCGCACCTGCGGATCGGGCGAGGCCATGGCCCGCAGCCACCCGGGGACGCCGTCCGCCGGACCGTAGGCATGGCTCATGGATGCCCAGTCGATGCCGTCCAAGTCGTCGATCATGCCCGCACTATGCCGGAGGGCACTGACAACCGGGCCCGGAGGCCGAGCGGAACTCCCGCCCTACGAACAGGTCTTCCCGTCCTCCGGCACCTTCCCGTCCAGGAGATACGCGTCCACCGTCTCGGTCGCGCAGTCGTTCACGCCGTACGTGCCGTGGCCCTCGCCGTCGACCGTGATGTTCACGCCGACGCCGTCGCCCAGCGCCTCGGCCATCTTCTTGGCGCCCTCGACCGGGGTGGCCGGGTCGCCCGTGTTGCCGATGACGAGGATCGGGGAGGCGCCGGGGGCCGAGACCTCGGGCGTCTTGCGCTCGCCGTCGACCGGCCAGTCCGTGCAGGCCATCAGACCCCAGACCATGGACTCGCCGAAGACGGGGGAGGCCTTCTTGTACGCGGGGAGCTGGCGCTTGACGTCGGCGTAGCCGAAGCGTTCGGTGGAGTCGGCGCAGCGGATCGCGGCGTTGGCCTGGGACATGTTGTTGTAGCGCCCGGTCTGCGGGTCGCGGCCGCTGTAGGCGTCGGCCATGAGGAGCAGGATCGAGCCCGAGCCGGCGTTCTCGACCTCCTGGAGGCCCTGGGTGAGGTACGGCCAGGTCTCCTCGCTGTAGAGGGCGGCCGCGATCCCGGTCTCCGCCAGACCGCGGGTGAGCTTGCGCGCGCCGGAGGTCGGCAGCGGGGAGGCTTCGGCGCGCTCGAGCAGCTCCGTGATCTCCGTGGAGCCCTCGGCGGGGTCCTTGCCGACGTCCTTCAGATAGTTCTCCAGGGCCAGTTGGAAGCCCTCGGCCTGGGCGAGGCCGCCCTCGATCTGGCCCTCCGTCGGGTCGACGACCGCGTCGAAGACGGTCCGCCCGACGTTCTTCGGGAACAAGTGGGCGTACACGCCGCCCAGTTCCGTGCCGTACGAGATACCGAAGTAGTTGAGCTTCTTCTCGCCGAGCGCCTCGCGGATCAGGTCCATGTCGCGGGCCGTGTCCGAGGTGCCGACGTGCGGGAGCAGCTTGCCGGCCTTCGTCTCGCAGGCCTCGATCTGCTCGCGCGACTCGGCGGTGTCCTCGGCCTGTTCGGCCGGGGTCTCGGGCGGACCGTCGTCCTCCTGCGACAGCCGGTCCATCTCCTTGTCGTCCACACAGCGCACCGTGGCCGTCTCGCCCACCGCGCGCGGGTCGAAACTCACCAGGTCGTAGCGCTCGCCCAGGTTCTCGTAGTCCACGGCCGCCTGCGGCAGCGTGGAGACACCCGAGCCGCCCGGGCCGCCGAAGTTGTAGAGCAGGGCGCCGATACGGCGGTCCGGTTCGGTGGCGGGCTTGCGGATCAGCGCGATCTCGATCTTCTCGCCGCCGGGCTTGTCGTGGTCGAGCGGCGCTTCGAGCGTGCCGCACTCCCACTTGCCGCCCGGCGCCTTGCCCGTTCCCTGGTTCACGGTGGGCGCCTTGCAGCGCGTCCAGTCGACGGTGCTCGTGTCCGGGGCACCCTTGCCGCTCCCCTTCGACGAGGAGGAGTCGGAACCCTTCGTATCGGAAGGGGAAGAGGAGGAGGTGCAGCCGGCCACGAGCAGGGCGGCCGCCAGGAGGGAGGGCGCGAGAGCCGCGGAAGGGCCGGATATGGAACGGGACTTGCGGGGCATTACGAACAGACCTTTCCGTCTTCCGGAACCTTGTGGTCGAGCAGATAGTCCTCGACGGTCGAGTCGACACACGCGTTGCCGCCGCCGTACGCGCCATGGCCCTCGCCCTTGAAGGTGAGGTGCACCCCGACGCCCTTGCCGAGTTCGTCGGCCATCTTGCGCGCGCCCTCGAAGGGCGTGGCCGAGTCGCCGGTCGTGCCGATCACGAGGATCGGCTCCGCGCCCGGCGCGCTCACCTCGGGAGTCTGGTGCTCACCGGCCACCGGCCACCGGTGGCACCAGCCGGCCGCGTCCCAGCCGAGGTAGCCGCCGAACACCGGGGAGATCTTCAGGAACTGCGGCAGCAGCTTCTTCGCCTGTGCGGGCGTCGGCCTGACCGAGGTGTCGGCGCACGAGATCGAACGCTGGGAGTGCATCGCCGTGCTGTAACGCCCGGACGCGTCACGGTTGTTGTACTCGTCCGCGAGCGCGAGCAGCGGCGCACCGTCACCGTCGGCGGCGGCCCCCAGCGCGGCCGTCAGCTGCGGCCAGCTGCTCTCCGAGTACAGGGCCTGGGTGATGCCGGTCGTGCCGAGCGTCTCGTTCAGCTCGCGGCCGCCCGCCGCCGGCAGCGGCTTCTTGTCGAGGGACTTCAGGAGCGCGGCGATCTCCGCGGTGCCGTCCTTCGGGTCCTTGCCCGTCGACTTCAGATAGTTCTCCAGGGCGCGCTGGAAGCCCCGGGTCTGGTTCTTCGCGTGCCCGACCATGTCCGCGCTCGGGTCGACCACCGCGTCGAGGACGAGCCGGCCGACCTTCGACGGGAACAAGTGGGCGTAGGTGCCGCCCAGTTCGGTGCCGTAGGAGTAGCCGAGATAGTGCAGCTTCTCGTCGCCGAGCACGATGCGCATCAGGTCCATGTCGCGGGCGGCGTTCGACGTGGAGACATAGGGGAGGATGTCGCCGGACTGCTCCTTGCAGCCCGCGCCGAAGTCCGCGGCGTCCTTGAAGTACGCCTGCTCCTCGGCGGCCGTGTCCGGGGTGAGGTCGATCGTGGTGAACGCCTGCTCGGTCTCCTCGTCGCTGCGGCACTCCACACCGCCACTGCGCTCGACCCCGCGCGGATCGAAACCGACCAGGTCGTAGCGCTCCTGCAGGGCCTGGTAGCCGGGGGCGAAGGAGGGCAGCGCGCTGACCCCGGAGCCGCCCGGGCCGCCGAAGTTGAAGAGCAGCGAGCCGATCCGCTTGCCGTCGTCGCGGGCCTCGCTGCGGATCAGGGCGATGCCGATGGTCTTGCCGTCCGGGTCGCCGTAGTCGAGGGGCACTTTGAGCGTGGCGCACTTCCAGGCGCTGTCCGACGCTCCCGAACCGCCGCCCTCGCACTCGCCCCAGCTCAGCTTCTGCTCCGTGAGCTTGGCGGGGAGCCCGGAATCGTCGGACGTGCCGGCCGGCTCGGTGGGCTTGCTCCGCGAGGTGGAGGCCTTGCCGCCCTTGTCCGCCGAGCCGCCGTCGCCGCTGCATCCGGCGAGCAGCGAGCCGGCGAGGAGTGCGGCCACCGCGACGGCCGTGGGCCGTGCGTGGGACGGGGTCGTGCGTATCCGGCCGGCTCCCCGGTCCCCTGACGTGCTTGCCATGTACGACGTCCCCCCTAGAGCATCAATCCCGACATCCTAAAGGCGCCGATGCGAGGGTGAACGGTTGCGGTCCGCCCTCACCGTTACGAGCACATCGCCCCGCCGGGACGCCCTCGCGCTACGAGCACACCGTCCGCGCCTTCGGCTCCTCGCCGTCGAGCAGATAGCCGTCCACGGCCTCGCGCACGCACGGGTTCTTGCTGTCGTACGCGCCGTGCCCCTCGCCCTTGTACGTCAGCTCGATCCCGACCCCGTCACCCAGCGACTCGACCATCTTGCGCGCGCCTTCGTACGGGGTCGCCGGGTCGCCCGTGTTGCCGATGACCAGGATCGGGGCGGAGCCCTCGGCGCTCACATCGGGATGGTCGGCCGCACCGTCCACCGCCCAGTCGGAGCAGCCGAGCATGCCCCAGGCCAGATAGTCGCCGAACAGCGGCGAGGTCTCACGGAACTCGGGCAGCTTCGCCTTCACGTCCTCGACCGAGTAACGCGGCTTGTCGTCGGCGCAGTTGATGGCCACGTTCGCCGCCTGGATATTGCTGTACGTGCCGTCCGGATTGCGGCCGTTCATCGCGTCCGAGAGCGCCATCAGGATCCGTCCGTCGCCGTCGTACGCGCTCTCCAAGCCCTCGGTCAGGTACTCCCAGAAGTCCTTCGAGTACAGCGACTGCGCGATCCCGTTGGTCGCGGCGGTCTGGGTGAGCTCGCGCTGCCCGAGCCCGGGCAGCGGCTTCGCGTCCAGGTCCTTCAGGAGCTTCGCGATCCGCTCCTGTACGTCCTCGGCGGTGTCGCCGACCGGGCAGTCCTCGACCTTCGACGTGCAGTTCTTGGCGTAGTTCTCCAGCGCGAGCTGGAAGCCGCCGGCCTGCCCGAGCGAACCCTGCTCGGGGCTCTCGGTCGGGTCGACCACCGCGTCGAAGACCGCGCGCCCGACCTTCTCCGGGAACAAGTGGGCGTACACACCGCCCAGTTCGGTCCCGTACGAGATCCCGAAATAGTGCAGCTTGTCGTCGCCGAGCACCTGGCGCATCAGATCCATGTCCCGCGCGGCGTCCGTGGTCGCGACATGGGGTAGAACGTTGCCGGCCTTGTCCTCGCAGGCACCGTTGAAGGACTTCACGTTGTCGAGGAGCGTCTGCTCCTCCTCGGCGTCGTCGGGGGTCGCGTCCTGCTGGTAGTACGCGTCGAGCTGGACGTCGTCCTCGCAGGTCACCGGCTCGCTGCGGCCGACTCCGCGGGGGTCGAAGCTCACCAGGTCGTAGCGGGTGCGCAGCTTGGCGTACTCCTCGCCGAAGGCGGGCAGCGAGGTGATGCCGGAGCCGCCGGGGCCGCCGAAGTTGAAGACGAGCGAACCGATGCGCTTGTCCTTGTCGCCGCTCGCCTCGGCGCGGATCAGCTCGATCCCGATGGTGTCGCCCTCGGGCGCGTCCCAGTCGAGGGGCGCCTTCATCGTGGCGCACTGCCACTCGGCTCCGGCCGGCAGCGGACTCGGTGCCTCGCCGCCGCCCTGGGCCGGGCTCGGTGCGGGGCAGTCCTTCCACTTCAGCTGCTGTGCCGTGAGGTCGCCCTTCTCGTTTCCGTCGGAGTCACCGCCGCAGCCGGTGGCCAAGGCGGTGGTCAGGGCGAGGACGACGGGCAGGGCGAGACGCACAGCGCGGGGCTTCGGCATGCCCCCATCCTGCGGGCGGGTCCGTGGGGTCGCCTTTGGCGCGGGCCGTACGTGTGATCATGCGCGGCGAGCGGCGCGGGCGGCGATCGGTCCGCGACGGGCTTCGTACGGGAGGGGCTCAGCCCTCGAGCCAGCCCTCGAGCCAGCCCCCGAGCCAGCCCTCGACCCGGCCCTCGTCTCAGCCTTCGACTCAGCCCTCGAACACCTGGCGGGCCGCCTTGCGCCCGGTGGCCACGCACGCGGCCACCCCGACGCCCTCGTACGCGGCACCGGACAGTTCGATGCCCGGCAGCTTGGCCACGGCCTCGCGGATCCGCTCGACGCGGTCGGCGTGGCCGACGCCGTACTGCGGCAGGCTCCGGTCCCAGCGCGTGACGCGGGCCGAGGTGGGCTCGCCCATGCGGCCGGCCGCGAGATGCAGTTCGGACACGGCGGTACGGATCAAGTGGCGGTCGGGTACGTCGAGTTCCTTGTCCTCGCCCGCGCGCCCGATGGAGACC
Organism: Streptomyces sp. N35; assembly: GCF_016464295.1. Taxonomy (NCBI): domain Bacteria; kingdom Bacillati; phylum Actinomycetota; class Actinomycetes; order Kitasatosporales; family Streptomycetaceae; genus Streptomyces; species Streptomyces sp. N35. Next base: position 31,250 of record NZ_JAEIMH010000039.1, read on the forward strand.
CGCAGGACGAAGGAGCCCGGCGCGGACTCCCGCAGCCAGCTCCACTTGTTGGTCAGGAACGAGGCGGCCTTGATGACATGCCCGTCGACCGGCGGCACCAGGAAGCCGTTGCCCTCGGGCAGCGAGGCCGTACGGGACCGGTCGAAGGCCATGGTGATCACGGCGGAGTTGGCGTGCTGGATCGCGGAGAGGTCCTCGTGGGCCGCGGGGGAGTGGCCGCGAAGCAGCTCGGCGGCCGCGTAGGCGGGCAGCGCGAGGATCACCGCGTCGGCCTCCATGACCAGCGGGCCGTCCGCGGTCTGGGCACCGACCCGCCAGCGTCCGGACCCGGTGAGCTGCAGCTCGCGGGCGCGGGTCGCGGTGAGGATACGGGCGCCGGAGGCCTGGGCGACGGCGATCGGGAGTCGGCCCGTTCCGCCGCGTACGCCCTGGACCGCCGCCGCCTTCGGGGCGCCGGCCGCGCGCACACGGCGCAGGGCGCCGATGATCGAGCCGCCGTGCTCGGCGACCGCGGCCAGGCGGGGCATGGCCGCGCGCAGCGAGAGGCGGTCGGCGCGGCCGGCGTAGACGCCGCCGAGCATGGGCTCGACGAGACGGTCGACGGCCTCCTGCCCGATGCGCTCGGAGAGGTAGCCGGCGACGGAGATGTCGGTGTCGCGGGGCAGCGGGCCCGCCGGGAGTTCCTCTTCGCGGCACAGCCGCTCGAGGCCCTCGTCGGAGAGCAGGCCGGTGCCGGCGAGGGCGCGGGGTTCGGTGGGGATGCCGAGGACGTGTCCCGCGGGCATGGGCCGCAGCCGGCCGTGGGTCCAGACGGTGGTGGGGGCGGTGGCAGGGTCGCACAGCTCGGCGCCGAGGCCGACCTCCTGGGCGAGCTCCACCGCCTCGGGGCGCAGCGCCATGATGGATTCGGCGCCGGTGTCGACGGGGATGCCGCCGATGGTGCTGGTGTGCAGTTTGCCGCCGATGCGCTGGTCGCTTTCCAGGACGGTGACATCGGCCTTTCCGCGCAGCTGCCAGGCTGCCGCCAGGCCGCTGATGCCGCCGCCGATGACGATCACTGAGCGCATTTGGGGTCTCCCACGTTCGGGGTTCTGTCCGCCCTTCGACGCTACGTCGGGGTGGGGTGTGGGCGGCTCGTGCTTTCGGCTCCAGTGCGGCGTCAGGTGGCCATTTCCTGGGGTGCGGATTCGGTGTCGGGTGCGGGCCGGGGTTCCCGAAACCGGGGGCTGGGTGGTCCGGGTGGGCTGTAAGCGCACCAAGGGTCCTCCGCCAGCGTCCGCCCCGTCACCGCATAAGCCCGCGACCGCGAGCCCCCGCACACCGTGTTGTACTCGCAGCGGCCGCACTTGCCCTCCAGGAGCGACGGGTCGCGCAGCGAGTTGAACAGGGCCGAACCCCGGTAGATGTCCGGGAGCGGGTGGTTCTTGACGTTGCCCGCCGACAGGGGCAGAAAGCCGCTGGGGTGGACCTCGCCCGTGTGCGAGACGAAGACGAAGCCGCGGCCCGAGCCCACGTCCATGGGAGGGCGGCGCACCGCCCGCCGCGCACCGTCGAAGACCCCGAGCTCGCGGGCTCGCGCGATGAGCGAGGCGTACAGCGGGCCCGTCACCGGCTGCTCCCCGCTCTCCGCCAGGGCCGTGCGCTGCAGTGCGATCCGGCGGAAGTGGTGGCCCTCCGTCGTCTTCGTCGCCATGACCGCGCCGCAGTCGTAGAGGAAGTGCAGGACGTCCTCGACCTCGGCGGGCGTCAAGGAGTCCAGCTGCTCGCCGCGCCCCGTGGGCACCAGGATGAAGCCGCTCCAGATCATCGCGCCCTCGCGCTTCACGACCGCCGCGATATCGGCCAGGTCGTGCAGGCTGTCCCGGGTGACCGTGGTGTTGATCTGCACCTTGAGGCCGAGTGCACGGGCCATCCGCCAGCCGTCGAGTGTCCAGTCGTAGACGCCGTCGACGCCGCGGAACGCGTCGTGCCGCGCGGCCGTCGAGCCGTCCAGGGACAGCGACAGGGCGACGGCGCCCGCTTCCCGTACCGCCGCGAGATTCTCGTAGGTGAGGGTGGGTGTGCCGGAGGGGGAGACCGCGATACGCAGACCGAGCGAGGTCCCGTACGAGATGAGCTCGCACAGGTCCGCGCGCTGGAACGGATCTCCGCCCGTGATCACGAACAGCGGGCTCGGTTTGCCGAAGGAGGCGATCTGGTCCATGAGGGCGCGTGCGTCCGCGCCGTCCAACTCGCCGGGATCCCGGGTGAGTTGGGCCTCGGCGCGACAGTGCAGGCATGCCAGGGGGCAGGCGCGGGTCGCCTCCCAGATGACGATGAACGGCCGTTCGCCGACCGAGTGGCGCGGGGTGCGGACGACGCCCTTCACGAGCCGGCCCTCTCCCAGCCGCGCCGCGACGGACGGTGCGCGAGCTGCTGCGGGTCGCGGCTGCGGTAGACCACGTACGGGCGGAAGAGGTACTTCAGCGGGGCGCTGAACATGTGGACCAGGCGCGAGAAGGGGATGAGGAGGAAGAGCCCGAGGCCGAAGAGCACGTGCAGCTGGAAGGCGACGGGCGCCTGGCCCATCAGCGCGTAGTCCGGCTGGAATGTGAACAGCGAGCGGAACCACAGCGAGACGCCCTCGCGGTAGTTGTAATCGCCGGTCGCTCCGGTCGAGTTGAGCAGCGTGGCCACGATCCCGAGCGCCATCGCGCCGAGCAGGAACGTGTACATCAGGTGGTCGCTCCGCAGCGTCGCCTGCCGCACGGCGGGGACCTTGAAGCGGCGGTAGACCAGGATGGAGATGCCCACGGCGGCCGCGACGCCCGCGACCGAGCCGGTGGAGACGGCGAGCAGGTGGTACGTGTGGTCGCTGAGCCCGACCGCGTCGGTCCAGGTCTTGGGGATCAGGAGTCCGACCACATGCCCCACGACCACGAACGCCATCCCGAAGTGGAACAGCGGCGAGCCGATCCGCAGGAGACGGGATTCGTGCACCTGCGTGGAGTGCGTGGTCCAGCCGAACTTGTCGTAGCGCGCCCGCCAGATCAGACCGGAGATCAGCAGCACCAGGACGACATAGGGGAACGCGCCCCAGAGGATGAGGTCCATCAGGCCGGCGTCCTTTCCGGAGTTTCCTTACGTTCCGGATGGTCCGGAGTTTCCAGTCGGGTGGTGGGCCACGGCAGTTCGACGCCGGGGCCGAAGGGTTCGAGCGGGTCCGAGAGCCCGACGCTCTCGTGCTTCGGCCCGCGCTTGGCGAGCGCCTTCGCCTCGGCCCTGGTCTCGGGCGAGGGCCCGGGCAGCGTGGCGCAGACCGCTTCGAGGACGCGCGCGTACGGGGTGTCGGCGGCGGTCACGGCCAGGCGCAGCAGTTCGAGCCCGGCCCGGTGCTCTTCGAGCAGCAGGGTGCCGGCCTCGGGGTGCAGGGCCGCGAACTCCAGGGCCACGGGAAGGAAGTCGGGCAGTTCATCGCTCGCGAACTCCAGACCGAAGTCGCGGTAGATCCGCTTCATACGGACGAGGGACAGACCGCGGTTGCGGGTGTCGCCGTCCGTCCACCACGTGAGGTAGAGGCAGCGGCGGTTGCGGGTGTCGAAGACGTCGCTGTAGTGCGCGGCGAGTTCCAGCTCCGGCGTCACGCGCGCGTACGCGAGGAATTCGGTGAGGAGTCCGGCCGGTTCGGGGGCCGCCCCGGTGAGGGCCGCCTCGAACCGCGGCAGCTCCTCGTGCAGCCGCGCGTCCGGGTACTGGAGAAGCCGTCCTGCGACCAGGCGTACCAGCGCATCGGGGGTCATGCACTCCTCCGTGTCGGGGAGAGGTTGAGCAGGGGGCGGCTGCCGCCCAGAGCTTCGGAGGAGACGGGGCACGAGTCGAGCGGATGCGAGTCGGCCAGCGCCTCCGCGTCGGCGCGCGCCGCCGTCGGAATCACGTACCGGTCCTCGTACTTGGCGATCGCGAGCAGCCGGAACATGTCCTCGATCTCCTCGCCGGTCAGACCGACGGCGGCCGCGATCGACTCGTCGCGCGGCTGCTTCAGATTGACCCGGCGCATATACGCGCGCATCGCGGCCATCCGTCGCAGGACGGAGTCGACGACGTACGTGTCCCCGGCCGCGAGCAGCTCGGCGAGGTACTCGACCGGGATGCGCAGCGCGTCGATGGCGCCGAAGAGATTGCCCGCGTCCTCACCGTCGCTGCCGGTCGCGGCGACCGCGTCGACGACCGGGGAGAGCGGCGGGACGTACCAGACCATGGGCATGGTGCGGTACTCCGGGTGGAGGGGGAGGGCGACCTGGTAGGTGCAGATCAGGTCGTAGATCGGGGAGCGGCGGGCGGCGTCCAGCCACTCGTCCGTGATGCCGTTCGCGCGGGCGGCGGCGATCACGGCCGGGTCGTGCGGGTCGAGGAACGCGCCCAACTGGGCGGGGTACAGGTCCTGTTCGTCCTCGACCGCCGCGGCCTCGGTGACCTTGTCCGCGTCGTACAGCATCACGCCCAGATAGCGCATCCGCCCGACACAGGTCTCCGAGCACACGGTCGGCAGGCCGACCTCGACGCGCGGGAAGCAGAAGGTGCACTTCTCGGCCTTGCCGGTGGAGTGGTTGAAGTAGACCTTCTTGTACGGGCAGGAGGAGACGCACATCCGCCAGCCGCGGCACTGGTCCTGGTCGACCAGGACGATGCCGTCCTCGACGCGCTTGTACATGGCGCCGGACGGACAGGCCGACACGCAGGCCGGGTTGAGGCAGTGCTCGCACACGCGCGGCAGATAGAACATGAAGCTCTGCTCGAACTCCATGCGGATCCGCTCACCGACCTGGTCGCGGAGCGCGTTGACCTTCTCGACGAGCGGGTCCTTGACGGCGTGCTCGGGCGCACCGCCCAGGTTGTCCTCCCAGTTGGGACCCCACTCGATCTTGTCGATCGGCTCACCGGTGACCTGGCTGACGGGCCGGGCGACCGGCATGTCGTCGCCGGCCGGGGCCTCGGTGAGGTTCTTGTACTCGTACGTCCAGGGCTGGTAGTAGTCCTCGATCTGCGGCATCTCGGGGTTGGCGAAGATCTGCCCGAGGCGCTTCGCCTTGCCGCCGGCCTTGAGCCGCAGCCGTCCCGAACGGGTGCGCTCCCAGCCGCCCTTCCACTTCTCCTGGTCCTCCCAGCGCCGGGGATAGCCCTGGCCGGGCAGCGTCTCGACGTTGTTGAACCAGACGTACTCGGTGCCCTTGCGGTTGGTCCACGCCTGCTTGCAGGTGACCGAGCAGGTGTGGCAGCCGATGCACTTGTCGAGGTTCATGACCATCGCGACTTGAGCCATGACGCGCATGTCAGTACTCCACATCCTGGTTGCGGCGGCGGATGACGGTGACCTCGTCGCGCTGGTTGCCGGTCGGGCCGAGGTAGTTGAAGGCCCAGGTCAACTGGGCGTAGCCGCCCACGAGATGGGTGGGCTTGAGCATGATCCGGGTCAGCGAGTTGTGGATACCGCCGCGCCTGCCGGTCTTCTCCGTCCTCGGGACGCCGACCGTGCGCTCCTGCGCGTGGTTCATGTACACGGTGCCGGGCGGCATCTTGTGCGAGACGATCGCGCGGGCCGTGACCACGCCGTTGCGGTTGACGGCCTCGATCCAGTCGTTGTCCGCGACCCCGATGGACTCGGCGTCCTGCGGCGACATCCACACCGTCTGGCCGCCGCGGCCGAGCGTCATCATGAACAGGTTGTCCTGGTACTGGCTGTGGATCGCCCACTTGTTGTGCGGGGTCAAGTACCGGACGGCGACGGACTTCTCGGCGGAGTCGACCTGGCCGAGCTTCGGCTCCCCGTACAGCTTGTTCATGTCCAGTGGCGGCTTGTAGACCGGCATCGACTCGCCGACCTCGTGGATCCAGTCGTGGTCGAGGAAGAAGTGCTGGCGCCCGGTGAGGGTGTGCCAGGGCTTGAGGTGCTCGGTGTTCACGGTGAACGCGGTGTAGCGCCGGCCCCCGGACTCGCTGCCGGACCATTCGGGGCTGGTGATGACCGGCACCGGACGGGCCTGGGTGTCGGCGAAGGTGATCCGCTTGCCCTCGGCCTCGGCGGCGAGATGCGCCATCTCCTGCCCGGTGGACTTCTCCAGGGTGTGGAACCCCTGGGTTGCCAGGCGCCCGTTGGAGGTGCCGGAGAGCTGGAGGATCGCCTCGCAGGCCCGCTGGGCGGTGTCGAGCCGGGGGCGTCCCGCGGCCACTCCGCCGCGTACGACCCCGTTCTTCTCCTTCAGATACGCGACTTCCTCGCCGACCTCGTACGTGACCGCCTTCGTGGTCACGCCCAGGGTGTCGACCAGCGGGCCGAGCGCGGCGAACTTCTCGCCGACGGCCCCGTAATCCCGTTCGACGACGGTCAGGTTGTACATCGTCCGGCCCGGGACCGGCTCGCACTCGCCCTTCGACCAGTCGAGCGCCACACCGCCGGGCTGGGCCATCTCGCCGCCGGGGGTGTCGTGCTGGAGCGCGGTCGCGACGAGGTCCTTGCGGACGCCCAGGTGGTCCTTGGCCAGTTCGCCGAAGCGCCTGGCTATCGCGTGGAACGCGTCGTAGTCCGAACGCGCCTGCCACGGCGGGTCCACGGCCGGCGTGAACGCGTGCAGGAAGGGGTGCATGTCGGTGGACGACAGATCGTGCTTCTCGTACCAGGTGGCCGCCGGCAGGACGACATCGGCGAGCAGCGTCGTCGAGGTCATCCGGAAGTCCATCGTGAGCAGCAGATCGAGCTTGCCCTCGACGTCCTCCTCGTGCCAGGTGACGTCCCGCGGCTCACAACGCGGCCCGTCCTCGGGCAGGTTGGAGTGGGTGCCGAGCAGGTGCTTGAGGAAGTACTCGTTGCCCTTGGACGACGACCCCAGGAGATTCGCGCGCCATACGTTGAGCACGCGCGGCCAGTTGCCGGGCGCGTCCGGATCCTCGCCGGCGAAGCCGAGCTCGCCGTCCTTGAGCAGCTGCACCGCGTGCTGGACCGGGTCCTCGGCCGCCTCGCCCAGGTCCAGGGGGTTGCGGTCGAAGGTCGGATACGAGGGCATCCAGCCCATGCGTGCGGAGGCGGCCAGACAGTCGGCGCCGGTCATGCCCGCGAAGCGGCCGTCGCCGAGCGGCGAGGCGAGCGCGTCGGCGGGCAGGCTGTCGTAACGCCACTGGTCGGTGTGGAGGTAGAACCAGCCCGCGCCGATCATGTGGCGCGGCGGCCGGCCCCAGTCGCTCGCGCTCGCGAGCGTCGCCCAGCCGGTGACCGGACGGCACTTCTCCTGGCCGACGTAGTGGCCCCAGCCGCCGCCGTTGCGGCCCTGGCAGCCGGTCATCGTGAGCAGCGCGAGGAAGGCGCGGTAGATCGTCTCGGAGTGGAACCAGTGGTTGGTGCCCGCGCCCATGAGGATCATGCAGCGGCCCTCGGAGTCCACGGCGGTCTGCGCGAACTCCCGTGCCACACGGGTGGCTTGGGCGGCGGGTACGGAGGTCAGGGTCTCCTGCCAGCCAGGGGTGCCGGGGGTCCGCGTGTCCTCGTACGACGTGGGCCACTCGCCGGGCAGGCCCGGCCGCTCGACGCCGTACTGGGCGAGGAGCAGGTCGAAGACGGTGGTGACGAGGTGGTCGCCGACCCGGCGGACGGGGACGCCGCGGCGCATCACGCCGTCCTCGTCGAAGCGGGGCAGCGTGACGGTCGCGGTGTCGTCGGCGTGGTCGACGAGGGTGAGCCGGGGCACGGTGCCGCCGAGGTCGAGGTTCCACTCGGGCGTCTCGTTCTTGCCCCAGCGGTGCCCCAGGGTGCCGTTGGGGACAGTGAGTTCACCGGTCACGTCGTCGACGAGAACCGTCTTCCACGCGGCGTTCTCGGTCTCCTGGCCGAGATCCCCGGCATTGAGGAACTTGCCGGGAACGAGGCCCTGTTCGTTCTCCGTGAGGGTGATCAGGAAGGGCAGATCGGTGTACTGCCGCACGTAATTCTCGAAGAACTCCGTCTTCTTCTCGACGAAGAATTCCTTGAGGATGACGTGGCCCATGGCCAGCGCGAGCGCACCGTCCGTGCCGGGGTGCGGATGCATCCACTCGTCGGCGAACTTGGTGTTGTCCGCGAAATCCGGCGATACGGTGACGACCTTCTGCCCGCGATAGCGCGCCTCGACCATCCAGTGGGCGTCCGGGGTGCGGGTCACAGGGACGTTGGAGCCCCACATCATCAGATACGCGGCGTCCCACCAGTCGCCGGATTCCGGAACGTCCGTCTGGTCGCCGAAAACCTGCGGGGAAGCGACCGGGAGATCCGCGTACCAGTCGTAGAAGCTGAGCATCGGCGCACCGATCAGCGAATGGAACCGCGCACCGGCCGCATGCGAGGCCATCGACATCGCGGGAATCGGCGAGAAGCCGGCCACGCGGTCGGGCCCGTACTTCTTGATGGTGTGCACATGGGCCGCCGCGACGATCTCCGTCGCCTCTTCCCAAGTGGCCCGCACCAGGCCGCCCTTGCCGCGCGCCTTCTGGTACTTACGGCGGCGCGCCTCGTCCTTTTGGATGTCGGCCCAGGCCAGGACCGGGTCCTCGAGGCGCTGCTTGGCCTCGCGGTACATCTCCAGGAGCGTGCCGCGCACCAGCGGATAGCGCACGCGCGTCGGCGAGTACGAGTACCAGGAGAAGGAAGCCCCGCGCGGACATCCGCGCGGCTCGTATTCGGGACGGTCGGGACCGGTCGACGGATAATCCGTGGCCTGGGTCTCCCAGGTGATGATGCCGTCCTTGACGTACACCTTCCAGCGGCACGATCCGGTGCAGTTCACGCCGTGCGTCGAATAGACGACCTTGTCGTGGCTCCAGCGGTCACGGTAGAAGACCTCGGCGGCGCGGCCTCCGGTATGCGTGATGGTGCGCAGGTCCTCGGAGACCTTGGACACGTCGGAGCGGCGGAAGAAACCACCGGCCTTGATCAATGCTTCGGCAGCGCTACTGCTGTCCTGCTGCACGCCTCGTCCCTCCGGACACCTGTGGAATTGGCTTGATCCGAGGCTATGCCTGCATTTCGGGCACTTCCGGTGACAGAGGTCCCCTACGGGCGGGACCTCTTCCCTGACTTCCCCAGGACCCGCCCTGCGAAGGTGGGGAGGGTCAACATTCCGGAGTCGGGAGGGTTTTGTGAGCCGCAGTCGGTGGCTGCCGGATCAGCACGGTGCGTGGGCGATGCTCGCGGTGCCGTTTCTCGCCGGCACCTTTCTCGGCTCACCGCGGTGGGCGCACCTGCCGCTCCTGGCGGCCTGGCTGCTCGGCTACATGGCGACCTACCACGCCCAGCAGTGGCTGCGCCTGTCGCGCCTCTCCCGCAACCCGAAGGCGCCGCGCCGCCATATCCGTCCGGCGCTGGTCTTCGGCGCCGCGTTCGCCGCGCTCGGGCTCCCGCTGGCGTACCTGTACCCGTGGCTCCTGGCCGCCTGCCTGGCCGCCGCCCCCTTCGTCGCGGCCAACTCCTGGTACGCGCGGCGCAACAAGGAGCGCGCGCTGGTGAACGGCCTGCTCGCGGTGGTCCCGGCCTGCGGCATGCTCCTGGTCACCTACCGGCTGGGGGAGGGCGGTTGGGGCGCGTCCGGCCCGGCGCTCGCCTGTCTCCTCTACTTCGCGGGCACGGTCCCGTACGTGAAGACGATGATCCGCGAGCGCAACTCCCGGACGTACTACCGGGGTTCGGTGACCTACCACGCACTCGCGATCCCGGCGGCCGCGCTGCTGAGCCCCTGGCTCGCGCTTCCGTTCGCCGCCTATCTCGTACGGGCGATCGTGCTGCCGGGCAGGGGCGTGAAGGTGCCGGTGGTGGGCGCGATCGAGGTCATGGGGTCGCTGGCGCTGCTGACCGTACTGCTGCCGGCGTTCTAGAGCGCGCCCTTGCGGGTCAGGTGATTGAACGCCAGCCAGCCCGGAAGGACCGGCAGCCACAGGGTGAGGAGTCGGTACAGCAGCACCGCGGGAGTGGCGATCTCGATGGGCACGCCGGCGAGCGGCACCAGCAGACCGGAGATCGCGAGCTCCACCGCCCCCACACCACCGGGCGTGGGCGCCGCCGACCCGGCGGCGTTGCCTACGAGGAATGCCACCGCGACCCCCGCCAGACTGACCGAGGTCGCGTCCGCTCCGAAGGCCACCAGACACGCGTACAGGCACATCACGAAGGACGCCGTCAGAAGCAGCATCCCGCCGATCCCCGTGAGCAGTTTCTGCGGTCGCTGCAGCACATCCAGCATGCGCGGCACGACCCCCGCGAACAGCGACCGCACCCGCGTGGACAGGAACTTCCGCATGAACGGCACCGCGGTCACCACGAGAACAAGCACGGCGACGGTGAGCAGTCCGGCGATCACCGCACGGGACGGTGTGAAATCCGCCTTGTTCTCCGTGCCCGTCAGATAGCCGAACGTCAGGAGCAGCAGAATGTGCGCCCCGAGGCCGAACAGCTGCGAGGCTCCGACGCTCGCCACCGCGAGACCGGAGCGCACCCCGGCCCGCTGCAGGAAGCGCGTGTTGAGCGCCACTCCGCCGACCGCGGCCGGCGCCACGATCTTCACGAAGGACCCGGCCACCTGTGCCGCGATGGTCCTCAGGAAGGGCACCCGCTCCGGTACGAAACCGAGCAGGCTCATGGCCGCGGCCACATAGCTGAGTGCGGAGAACGCGACCGCGGCCGCTACCCAGCCCCACTCGGCGTTCTCGAGCCGCGCGAACTCGAACTCCGTCAGCTGCCCCATCAGGAAGTAGGCAGCGATCGCCCCCGCGATCCAGCTGATCAGCGTGCGCGGCTTGATCCGCTCCAACTGGGCCGGCTCGACCGGTGCCTGCGGACGGATGCTGAGCACCTGGTGGCGGATCTGGGTGAGCAGGTCGTCCTCACGGGTCTCCTCGACGGCCTCGTCGATCGCCCGCTTCTCCGCCTGCCGCTCGGCCTTGCTGGTCTTGCGGAGCAGATCCTCCGCGCCGGAGGCACCGGCGTCGGCGGCCCGCGCCTCCTTCGCATGCCGCGACGCATCGAGCACCGCCTCCCGCTCCCGCTCCGCCCGCTCACGGCCGAGCCTGCGCAGTTCCGCCCGCGTCGAGCGCGACAGCGCGATCGGCTGCAGCAGCGGCAGACAGTCCGCGACCGTGTCCCCGCCGAGCACCTCGACCGCCCCGGCGACGGCCCGCTCGGCCCCGACCCGCAGACCGAACGTCGTCAGGAGCTGCGCGATGTCCATGCGAAGCAGCAGGTCACCGGCCGCGATCTCGCCGCCCCGGAGATCCGTGATGATCACCTTGCCGGAACGATCCACCAAGATCGCGTCGCCGGCCAGCCGCCGGTGCGCGATCCGCCGCGATTGCAGGGCCTGCACCTGCCGCCAGGTGTCCCGCATCAGGCCGTCGGTGATGGCGTCGTCGTCGAGTGAGTCGAGTCTGCGCCCGCCGGTGTGCTCGTACACGAGCATCACGGCGTCCGGGCCCAGCTCGGATGTGGCGATCAGCTTGGGCGCGTTGGCACCCGCGGCGATCGCCGCGTACGCGAGCAGCGCCTCCTGCTCGAGGGCCTGCCGCAGCGACAGGAGCGAGCGGCGCGTGGTCAGCGAGCGCAGCGTCAGGCGCCGCCACACCCGGTAGAAGAAGCCGTGCGCCTGCTGCTCGCGGTCGACCACCGTGATGTCGAGCGGCGGCCCGTCCTCCAGCGTCACGAAGTAGTGCCGGCCCCGGTCACCGCTGTCCGGCGCGTCCGAGGTCTCCTCGGCGCGCGCCGCGCTCACCGGCTTGAAGCCGACATGGCGCAGACCGCTCAGGAGGTTCTGCGCGGTGGGCCGCACGTTGGGAGAACCGACCGCGTACAGCGTTCCGTACGCGACGGACCAGCCGATGAGCACGGTCAGGATGATCGAGAACGGCGTGGTGTACCCGGCGACCAGCATCGACACCGCGTCGAGCAGCAGCACCGCCCACAGCAGTACGCGCCAGCGCGGCCGCCGCGACAGACCGACCGCCGTCATGTACGCGATCACGGGCGCGAGATAGCCGTGTACGGGATCGGTCAGCTGCCCCGCGTCGTTGAGGCGGGTCAGCGCGTCCCGTACGGATTCGGGCGCGGCTTGCGCGACCCAGAGATCGGTGGCCAGGGTGACGCCGTGGGCGAGCACGGCCGCGAGCACACCGTCGGCGATCCGCAGCCCGTCCCGTTTGATCAGCCGCTCGATGGCGAACGCCACGGGGACGAGCAGCACCGCGATGCTGGACGCCAGACCCGCGAACTTGATCAGCAGATCGGGGGCCGTCCCGGTCCGCTTGTAGATGTCGTCCTCGAGGCCGCTCGTGGTGCCGTGCGCGAACGCGGCGATGGCGAGAAGCAGCGCGATCGCCAGGATCCCGACGAGCAGCCGCATCAGGTCCGAAGGCCGGTGCACACGGGCGGGCAGCAGCGGCTCGTCGCCCTCGACCCGGTCGACGTTCCCCTCGGCCGGCACGTGCTCGTGCTGATCGCCGTGGTCCGCGTCGATGGCGGTGCCGTTGCTCTCGTAAGGGCGCGGGCGCGGCGACACGTCGTCAGGGCGCGACGAAGCGGCAGCGGAGCCGTCGCCCTTCAAGGGGTCCGCTCCCTGCGTACCTTCGGAATCCGTCGCTTTTTGATCTCGTATCACCAGTCACCGCCCGGATGATGGTGGCATGAGCCACCGACGTCAGGGGGCATCAGGGTGCAATCAGGAGACACCGCGTGCCGGTGTTGTGAGAGTTTGCCCGGCCCGTGCCGCCCGGCACCCGTCCGCACGGACCCGTCGCACTGTCGGTGGCGTACGGCACCATGGAGCGGATGAGCGAGCAGCGGCCCCCTGAGATCCACGCGATCTCTGAGATCCAAGCGATCCCTGAGATCTCCGCGATCCCTGAGATCCCCGAGTACGCCGAGCGCGTGCTCGAGGTCGCCGAGCAGATCCCGCCCGGCCGGGTTATGACGTACGGCGATGTCGCCGAGTGGCTCGGCGAGGGCGGCCCCCGGCAGGTCGGCCGCGCGATGGCGCTCTACGGCGGCCCGGTCCCGTGGTGGCGCGTGGTGCGCTCGGACGGGGTGCTGCTGCCCGGGCACGAGCGGCGCGCGCTCGAGCGGTACCGGGTGGAGGCCACACCGCTGCGTACGGCCGCGGACGGCAGCCAACGGCTCGACATGCGGCGGGCGCGCTGGGACGGCGCGCGGCCTGAGGGGCCCACTCACACATGACAGCTTCCGACATCCGCGCGCCGCAGGGGCGATGGCGGGACCGTCCGGGGGAAGCGGGGTCAGGATACGGCGTTCGCGCAGGCCAAGGGCGACAACCGCGGGAAGCGGCGAGACCCGCCCCCGCACTCGCGTAGCGTCGGGCGCGGCAGTCACCGTGCCGTCACCGCACCCGGCAGCCCCGGCGTCCACACCTGGGCACTGCCACCGCTTTCCACCTCGTACACCCACCAGGACCGGCGATCCACGTGAGCTCCTCCACTTCCGAACGGCGCACTCCGGACGCTCTGACGCGTCCGGGGACCCACGGTGCGTACCGCCTGGTGCGTACCCGGCCGCCGCGTGTGGATCCCCCTCGTCTGGACGCAGCTCAGCGCGCGGTGGTTGACCATGAGGGCGGACCGCTTCTCGTTCTCGCGGGTCCCGGCACCGGCAAGACCACCACGCTGGTCGAAGCCGTCACGCGACGCGTCGAGGGGGGCACGGACCCCGAGCGGATCCTGGTCCTCACCTTCAGCCGTAAGGCCGCCGTCGAACTGCGCGACCGGATGGCGCTCAGGATCGGCGGCGTACGGGCGCCGCAGGCCTCCACCTTCCACTCCTTCTGTTACGCGCTGGTCCGCGCCCATCAGGACGTGGATCTGTTCGTCAACCCGCTGCGCCTGCTGTCCGGACCCGAGCAGGACGTGATGGTCCGCGAACTGCTCGAAGGCGAGCTGGAGCTGGCCGCCGAGGGCCACGCCCGGATCCCCTGGCCCGAGGACCTGCGCGCCTGTCTGACCACCCGCGGCTTCGCCGACGAGGTCCGCGCGGTGCTCGCACGCAGCCGCGAACTGGGCCTCGGCCCGGACGCGCTCGCCGACTTCGCCCGCCGTATCGGCCGCCCCGACTGGGACGCGGCGGCCGGTTTCCTCGCCGAGTACCTCGACGTGCTCGACGCGCAGGGCGTCCTCGACTACGCGGAACTCGTCCACCGCGCGGTCCTGCTCGCGCGCCGCCCGGACGTCGCCGCCCAGCTCGCACTGCGCTACGACGCGGTGTTCGTCGACGAGTACCAGGACACCGACCCCTCCCAGGTGCGGCTCCTCGAGGCGCTCGCGGGCGACGGCCGCACCCTGGTCACGTTCGGCGACCCGGACCAGTCGATCTACGCCTTCCGCGGCTCGGACGTGAACGGCATCCTCGACTTCCCGGACGCCTTTCCCCGTAAGGACGGACGCCCGGCCCCCGTCGAGGTCCTGACGACCTCCCGCCGCTCGGGCGCCGCGCTCCTGGCCGCGACCCGTCTGATCACCCGCCGGATGCCGCTGCCGCGGCTGCCCGTCGAGAAGGTCCGCCGCCACCGCGAGCTCTCGGCCGTGCGCGAGGGCGGGGGCGTCGAGGTGTACACGTATCCGACCCCCGGCACCGAACTCGACAACATCGCCGACCTGTTGCGCCGCGCGCACTTGGAGGACGGCATCCCGTGGTCGGAGATGGCGGTCCTGGTGCGTGCGGGCGCCCGCACCGTCCCGGGCGTCCGCCGGACGCTCACCGCGGCCGGTGTCCCCCTGGAGATAGACGGCGACGACCTGGCCCTGCGCCACGAACCGGCGGTCGCGACGCTGCTGCTCGCGCTGCGGGCGGTGGCGGAGGGGGTGCTTGCGGAGCGCGAGGGCGGTGCGGGTGGTGACGTCGGTGACCGCCGTGATGAGGACGTACGGGAGGACGTAGCCGCAGGGGCAGAGGACGCAGCCGTACGAGGAGACGAGGCCGCGGACGGCGAGGCCGCGGACGGCGAGGCCCCGGACGGCGAGGCCGCCCCGGACGGGAACATGGCCGGCGAGGAGCCGTGCGCCGGCGAAGAGACACCCGCCGGCGGCGACGTGACCCCCTCCTGGCTCTCCACCGAGACCGCCCTCACCCTGCTCACCTCCCCGCTCGCCGGCATGGACCCCGCCGACCTGCGCCGGCTCGGCCGCGCCCTGCGCGACGAGGAGCGGGCCGGCGGCAACCGCACGCCGCGGCCCTCCGACGAGCTGCTCGCCCGCGCGCTCGCCGAGCCCGAGCGGCTCGCCGCGCACGACCCCGCGTACGCGAAGGGCGCCCAGCGGCTCGGCGCGCTGCTGCTCACGACGCGTGAGCTGCTGGCCGGCGGAGGCACCGCCGAAGCCGCGCTGTGGGAGCTGTGGGACGGGACCCCGTGGCCGGCCCGCCTCGAGCGCGCCTCGTACCGGGGCGGCGCCGCCGGGCGGAACGCGGACCGTGATCTGGACGCCGTGTGCGCCCTGTTCGCGACGGCGGCACGCGCCGAGGAGCGCACGGGCGGGCGCGGTGCGCTCAACTTCCTGGAGGAGGCCGAGGCCGAGGACATCGCCGCGGACACCCTCACCAAGCGGACGGTGCGGCCCGATGCCGTACGGCTGATGACCGCCCACCGTTCCAAGGGCCTTCAGTGGCGGTTCGTCGTGGTCGCCGGGGTGCAGGAGGGGCTCTGGCCCGATCTGCGGCGGCGCGGCTCCCTGCTCGAAGCCGACCGGATCGGCCGCGACGGCCTCGCCGAACCGCTCACGCCGGGCGCCCTGCTCGCCGAGGAGCGCCGCCTCTTCTACGTGGCCGCGACCCGCGCCCGCGAACGCCTGGTCGTCACCGCGGTGAAGGCGCCCGCGGAGGACGGCGACCAGCCCTCCCGCTTCCTCACCGAACTCGGCGTCGAGGCCAAGGACATCACCTCCCGCCCGCGCCGCCCCCTGTCCGTCGCCTCCCTGGTCGCCGAGCTGCGTGCCACGACCGTGGACCCGCGCGCCTCCGAGGAACTGCGCGAGGCCGCCGCCGTACGCCTGGCCAAGCTCGCCGCGCTGAGCGACGAGGACGGCCGTCCCCTCGTACCGTCGGCGCACCCGTACCGCTGGTGGGGCATGTACGAGCCGACCCACAGCAAGGTCCCGCTGCGCGACCGCGACCACCCGGTCGCGCTCTCCGGCAGCGCGCTCGACCAGCTGGCCAACACCTGCTCGCTGCAGTGGTTCCTGGGCCGCGAGGTGAAGGCGGACGCCCCCGCGACCGCCGCGCAGGGCTTCGGCAACGTGGTGCACGTCCTCGCCGACGAGGTCGCCTCCGGCCGTACACCCGCCGACCTCGACGTGCTCATGGCCAGGCTCGACTCCGTATGGGACGGGCTGTCCTTCGACGCACCGTGGAAGTCCGCGCAGGAGAAGCAGAACGCGCGCGTCGCCCTGGAGCGCTTCCTGCGCTGGCACGTCGACTCCAACGCGACCCGGGCACCGGTCGCGAGCGAGCACGGTTTCGACGTGACCCTGGAGACCGGCGACGTGGAGGTCCGCATCCGCGGCTCCATGGACCGCGTGGAGACCGACGCGCAAGGCCGCGCGTACGTCGTCGACTTCAAGACCGGCAAGAACGCGCCGACCGCGGCCGAGGTGGAACGCCACCCGCAGCTCGCCGTCTACCAGCTGGCGGTCCGCGAGGGCGCCCTCGACGAGGTCTTCGACGGGGAGCGGCCGCTGCCGGGCGGTGCGGAGCTCGTCCATCTGCGCCAGCCCGCGCCGAAGAAGGACGGCGGCGAGGCGCTCCCGAGAGTCCAGGCACAGGGCCCCCTCAACGAAGGCGAATGGGTCGGCGACCTGCTCGCGAACGCGGCCGGCAAGGTCCTCGACGAACGCTTCAGGCCGTCGTCCGGACAGCACTGCACCCACTGCTCGTTCCAGGCGTCGTGCAGCGCACGTCCGGAGGGGCGGCACATCGTCGAGTGAGCGTGTGCGCCCGTTGTGTCCGCTCCGCGCCCGTTAGGGTCCGGGTGTCTTGGATCACATAACGGGAGGAATGACGCAATGCGCTTGTACGGGAAGTCGCTCGCCGTGGTCGGCATCGTCGGGGTCGCCCTGACCGGCTGTTCGAGCGGCGGCGGTGAGCAGAGCTTCGACGGCAAGAGCGCCGGCACCATCGCGGACGAGGCGACCGCGGCCATGAAGTCCGCGAAGTCGTTCCGCCTCGCCACCGACGGCGAGGAGCGGGGCCAGCGCACCAAGGTGACGATGGAGGTCGCCGGGAGCGGGAAGTGCCGTACGAAGATGGACCTCCCGATGGTGGGGCAGGTCGAGTCGGTCACCGTCGACGGGGCCTCGTACTCGAAGGGCGGGCCCGAGTTCATGAAGATGGTGCTCGGCGGCGAGGCGGCGGCGAAGGCGGCCCAGGGCCGCTGGGTGAAGTCCCCCGACAAGGCGAAGGACACGACCTGCCGGATCGAGTCGCTGTTCACACCGGAGGCGCTCAAGGGGTCGTCGCGCGGTGCGGACTCCTCGGTCGACGGCCGCCGGACGGCGACGCTGACGAAGTCGGAGCAGGGCAACCAGGTCACGGTGCACGTGGCGGCGGAGGGCAAGCCGTACGTCCTGCGGATCGAGGCGCAGGGCGCCGCGAAGAACACGGCCACGTTCTCGTCCTTCGACGAGCGCATCGAGGTCGCCGCGCCGCCGGCGTCCCAGGTGGTGGAGGGCAAGCGCCCGGCCGGACAGGCAGGGCAGTCCGGGCAGCAGTGAGTGCCCGCTCCCGGGGGCCCCTGCTCCCGGGAGCCGCCTGCGTCCCGGTCCGCACCCCGCTTGTCAGAGCGCCCCAGTAGCCTCGGAGCGTGCCCGCAAGACTCACTCACCCCGATCAGCTCAAGGAGCTGCTCGGCATCCCGTTCACACCGGAGCAGACGGCCTGCATCACCGCACCGCCCGCGCCGCAGGTGATCGTGGCCGGAGCCGGGTCCGGCAAGACCACGGTGATGGCGGCCCGCGTGGTGTGGCTGGTGGGCACGGGACAGGTGGCCCCGGAGCAGGTGCTCGGTCTCACGTTCACGAACAAGGCGGCCGGCGAGCTCGCCGAACGCGTACGGACCGCCCTGATCAAGGCGGGCATCACCGACCCGGAGACCCTCGATCCGGAGAACCCTCCGGGCGAGCCCGTGATCTCCACGTACCACGCCTTCGCGGGACGCCTCCTCACCGACCACGGCCTGCGCATCGGCATAGAGCCGACCGTGCGGCTGCTCGCCGACGCGACCCGCTTCCAGCTCGCCGCCCGCACCCTGCGCGAGGCGCCGGGCCCGTACCCCTCGCTGACCCGCTCCTTCGCGGACCTCGTCAGCGATCTGCTCGCGCTCGACTCGGAGCTCGCCGAGCACCTCGTGCAGCCGCACACCCTGCGCGCGTACGACCAGGAGCTCCTGCGCTCACTGGAGAGCGCCAAGCTCAGCAACGCCGAGCTGCGCAAGGTCCCCGAAGCCGCTGCCGCCCGCCTCGAACTGGCCGAGCTGGTCGGCCGCTACCGCGAGGCCAAGCGCGCCAAGGACGTGCTCGACTTCGGCGACCAGATCGCGCTCTCCGCGACCCTCGCCGACACCCGGCCCGAGGTCGGGGCGATCCTGCGGGACGAGTTCCGGGTCGTGCTGCTCGACGAGTACCAGGACACGAGCGTGGCCCAACGGATCCTGCTCTCCGGCCTGTTCGGCGCCGGCACCGGCCACCCCGTGACCGCGGTGGGCGACCCCTGCCAGGCGATCTACGGCTGGCGCGGCGCCTCGGTCGCCAACCTCGACGACTTCCCCGAGCACTTCGCGTACGCCGACGGCCGCCCCGCGAACCGCTTCGCGCTGAGCGAGAACCGCCGCAGCGGCGGCCGCCTCCTCGACCTCGCCCACACCCTGGCCGAGCCCCTGCGCGCCCTGCACGCCCGTGTCGAGGCTCTGCGCCCCGCCCCTCGCGCCGAGCGCGACGGAGTCGTACGGATCGCGCTCACCGAGACCCACGCCGAAGAGCTGGAGTGGCTCGCGGACTCGATCGCCCATCTCGTCCGTACGGGCAAGGAACCCGCGGACATCGCGGTCCTGTGCCGTACGGCGGGGGACTTCGCCGAGATCCAGGGTGCCCTGGTCGCCCGGGACATCCCGGTCGAGGTGGTCGGTCTGTCCGGACTCCTGCACCTGCCCGAGGTCGCCGATCTGGTGGCGGTGTGCGAGGTGCTGCAGGATCCGGGCGCCAACGCCTCGCTCGTACGGCTGCTCACCGGGCCGCGGTGGCGGATCGGGCCGCGCGACCTCGCGCTGCTCGGGCGGCGGGCGCGGATGCTCGTGTACCGCGAGCAGGACCCGGAGGGGGACGCGGACGCCCGCCTCGCCCAGGCGGTGGAGGGCACGGACCCGGCCGAGGTGATCTCGCTCGCGGACGCGCTCGACACGTTCCTCGAAGCGGAGCCGGCCGGGACCGACCTGCCGTTCTCGCCGGACGCCCGGGTGCGCTTCGCCCGGCTCGCCACCGAGCTGCGCGAACTGCGCCGCTCGCTCGCCGACCCCCTGATGGACGTCCTGCACCGCGTCCTCGCCGTCACCGGCCTCGACGTCGAACTCTCCGCGTCCCCGCACGCGCTCGCCGCCCGCCGCCGCGAGACGCTCTCCAACTTCCTCGACATAGCGGCCTCGTTCGCGTCCAACGACCCCTCCGCCTCGCTGCTCGCCTTCCTCGCCTTCCTGCGCACCGCCGCGCAGTACGAGAAGGGCCTGGACAATGCGCTGCCCGGCGGCGAGAACACGGTCAAGGTGCTCACGGCCCACAAGTCCAAGGGCCTGGAGTGGGACGTCGTGGTCGTCCCCGGTCTGGTCACGGGCACCTTCCCCAGCGGCCAGGGCCGTGAGAAGTGGACCGCGCAGGCCAAGGTCCTGCCGCACGCCCTGCGCGGCGACGCGGCCACGCTGCCCGAGGTCGGGGGCTGGGACAGCCGGGGACTCAAAGCCTTCCAGGAGGACATGAAGGACCACCAGCGCACCGAGGAACTGCGCCTGGGATACGTCACGTTCACCCGGCCTCGTTCGTTGTTGCTGGGCTCCGGGCACTGGTGGGGACCCACGCAGAAGAAGAAGCGCGGCCCGTCGGACTTCCTGACCGCGCTGTACGAGCACTGCGCCGCCGGTCACGGCGAGATCGAGCTGTGGGCCGAGGAGCCGGAGGACGAGGCCGAGAACCCGGCGCTTGCGGAGGCCTCCGCCGAACACGCCTGGCCGCTGCCGCTCGACGACGCCTCGCTGGGGCGCCGGCGTGCCGCGGCGGCGACCGTCCTCGCCCACCTCGACGCCCTGCGTACCGCGCGGGCGCACGGCCACGACGAGACCCACCCGTCCGCGTACGGCGACGTGCCGAGCGACGAGGCCCACGAGGACGCGTACGACCCGGAATGGCCGCCGGAACCCGAGGACTTCGAGGAGCCCGAAGGGCCGTATCCACAGGAGGAGGAGCTCCCGCACGACTGGGAGAACCTGCCGCACCAGCGACCGGAGGACCCGGGCTCGGATGGCCGGGGCTCGGACGGTCCGGATACCCGGCGCTCGCACGCCCCGGCACCGCGCGACTCGGCACCGGCCCCGGCACCGCGCGACTCGGCACTGGCCCCGGCGCCGAGTGGCTCGGCTGCCCCCCGCCCCCAGGAGCGCGACCCGCACCCCACCCCCGTCCCGCGCGCCCGCACCCCCCGTACCCCCGAGGACCTGCGCACCGTCGCCTCCTGGGACCGCGACCTCGAGGCGCTCGCCACCGAGCTGCGGCGTTCGCGCCGCGCCTCGCACGACGTACCGCTGCCCGCCTCGCTCAGCGCCTCGCAGGTGCTGCGTCTGTCCACCGACCCCGACGGTCTCGCCCGCGAGCTGGCCCGCCCGATGCCACGGCCGCCGGCGCCGGGGGGCCCGCGCGGGCCCCCGGGCCCCCCCCGGGGCCGGGCGCGCTTCGAGGCGCTCGAACTCCCTCTCCTGGACCCGGACGAACTGCCCGGCGGCGACGCCGAGATCGCCGACGAGCACGACCTCGCGGCCCTCAAGGACGCCTTCGAGCGCACGCCGTACGCCCACCGCACTCCGTACGCGATCGAGGCGCCCTTCCAGCTGGCGATCGCGGGCCGGGTGATCCGCGGCCGGATCGACGCGGTCTACCGCACTCAGACCGCCGACGGCATCACGTACGAGATCGTCGACTGGAAGACGGGCCACGGCGGCACCGCCGACCCCCTCCAGCTGGCGATCTACCGCCTCGCCTGGTCCGAGCAGCACGAGGTCCCGCTGGAAACGGTCACGGCGGCCTTCGTTTTCGTACGTACGGGCAAGGTCACGATCCCGGAGCGGCTGCCCACGCGTGAGCAACTGGAGGAGTTGCTGAACCCTCGGTCCAACATCAGCCCGTCCGGCGATTGAGGACATATCCGAACGAAGTTCGGATGCGGGGTCTGGGGGCGTAGCCCCCAGTTTCGGGAAGGGGCGGGTAGGGGAACCAGCCCGCCGCAGGCGCCCACCCGCACCCCCACGAACCCGCACCCGAGAACGCCCCCCACCTCCGGTTACGCTCGACACATGAGCCAGACCCCGGACAACGCCGTCCGCCAGTACATCGAGCAGCACAGCGCCGCCTTCCTCGACGACCTCAAGGAATGGCTGCGCATCCCCTCCGTCTCGGCCCAGCCCGAGCACGCCGACGATGTACGGCGCAGCGCCGACTGGCTCACCGCCAAACTCAAGGAGACCGGCTTCCCGGTCACCGAGGTCTGGGAGACCGCGGGCGCCCCCGCCGTCTTCGCCGAGTGGCCGAGCGACGACCCGGCCGCCCCCACCGTCCTGGTCTACGGCCACCACGACGTCCAGCCCGCCGCCCTCGCGGACGGCTGGGACACCGAGCCCTTCGAGCCGGTGATCAAGGGCAAGCAGCTCTACGCACGCGGCGCCGCCGACGACAAGGGCCAGGTCTTCTTCCACACGCTCGGCGTACGGGCGCACCTGGCGGCCACAGGGCGCACCGCCCCGGCCGTCCACCTCAAGCTCCTCATCGAGGGCGAGGAGGAGTCGGGCTCCCCGAACTTCCGCACCCTGATCGAGCAGCACCGCGGCCGCCTCGCCGCCGACGCGGTGATCGTCTCCGACACCGGGATGTGGTCCGAGACCACCCCGACCGTGTGCACCGGGATGCGCGGACTCGTCGAGTGCGAGCTGTCGGTGTGCGGCCCCGACCAGGACATCCACTCGGGGTCGTTCGGCGGCGCGGTGCCCAACCCGGCCACCGTCGTCGGCCGGATCGTCGCCGCCCTGCACGACGCTCAGGGGCGCGTGGCGATCCCCGGGTTCTACGACGGGATCGTCGAGCTCACGGACCGCGAGCGGAAGCTGTTCGCCGAGCTGCCCTTCGACGAGCAGGAGTGGCTGCGTACGGCCAAGTCCTACGCCGCACACGGCGAACAGGGCTACTCGACCCTGGAGCGCATCTGGGCGCGCCCGACCGCCGAGGTCAACGGCATCGGCGGCGGCTACCAGGGCGCCGGCGGCAAGACGGTCGTGCCCGCCTCGGCCTTCGTGAAGCTCTCGTTCCGTATCGTCGCGGGACAGGACCCGGCCCGTGTCGAGGCGGCCATCACGCAGTGGGTCGAGGCCCAGCTGCCCGTCGGCGTCCGGCACACCCTGACCTTCAGCGGCGCCACCCGCCCCTGCCTCACCCCGCTCGACCACCCGGCCCTGGAAGCCGTCGCGCGTGCGATGGGCCGCGCCTTCGAGCAGCCGATCCGCTTCACGCGCGAGGGCGGCTCGGGACCGGCCGCCGACCTCCAGGACGTCCTGGAGTCGCCGGTGCTCTTCCTGGGCATCTCCGTACCGTCGGGCGGCTGGCACGCGCCGAATGAGAAGGTCGAACTCGATCTCCTCACCAAGGGCGTCGAGACCGCCGCGTATCTCTGGACCGACCTGGCCGAGTCGCTGCGCACCTGACGCACCGGACGGGATCACCTGCCGCGCCCGCTGCCGTATCGACGTATCGCCGTATAGCTGAAGCCCTAAGTGCCCTTTCCATCGGGGGAGTTGGAAGTTCCTGTGACCACCTGGACCGACCGCACCGCTGACCGGCCCATCCCGCTGACCGCGCCGAGCGGGATCGACCGCGAGGCCCACCACCGTCTCGACGAGGCCTGGCTCGCCGCGGCCTGGAGCCACCCCACGACGCGGGTGTTCGTCGTCTCCGGTGGCCAGGTGCTGATCGACGACACCGCCGACGGCGGCACCGAGATCGTCATGACCCCGACCTTCGAGGCCCCGGACACCGAGGTGCACCGCTACTTCCTGGGCACCGACGAGGACGGCGTCCGCTACTTCGCGCTGCAGAAGGACACCCTGCCCGGCCGCATGGACCAGTCCGCGCGCCCGGCAGGACTGCGCGAGGCCGGACTGCTGCTCTCACCGCGCGACGCGGGTCTGATGGTGCACGCGGTCGCCCTGGAGAACTGGCAGCGGATGCACCGCTTCTGCTCCCGCTGCGCCGAACGCACCCAGATCGCCGCCGCCGGCCACATCCGCCGCTGCCCGGCCTGCGGCGCCGAGCACTACCCGCGTACGGACCCTGCGGTGATCATGGCCGTCACCGACGAGGAGGACCGCCTCCTGCTCGGCCGCCAGGTGCACTGGCCGGAAGGCCGCTTCTCCACGCTCGCGGGCTTCGTCGAACCGGGCGAGTCCATCGAGCAGTCGGTGCGCCGCGAGGTCTTCGAGGAGGCCGGTGTCACGGTCGGCGAGGTCGAGTACGTGGCGTCGCAGCCCTGGCCCTTCCCGTCCAGCCTGATGCTCGGCTTCATGGCCCGCGCCACCTCGGCCGAGATCAACGTGGACGGCGACGAGATCGAGGAGGCCCGCTGGTTCTCGCGCGACGAACTGCGCGCCGCCTTCGAGTCCGGCGAGGTCATCCCGCCGTACGGCATCTCGATCGCCGCCCGTCTCATCGAGCTCTGGTACGGCAAGCCGCTCCCCAAGCCGCTTCCGGTGAGGGAGTCGTAAAGGCCGTGGCGTCGTAATCTGCCTTACAGGGATAAATCGGGGCGAAAGGCATGGAGTAACCGATGGCCGACTATCGCATCGAAACCACCCGCAACGGCTACCGCGACTGGACCGCCCGCAACGACCGCGGCGCCGAAGTCCGGATGGCCGCGGCCGACGACGACTCCGCCCAGCCCTCCTTCACCCCCGTCGAGCTGCTGCTCGCGGCGATGGGCGGGTGCAGCGGCATGGTCCTCGACCGCACGGCCCGCGCGGTCGAGCACGACGATCTGGCGATCACCATCGAGTCGGTCTCGACCCCTGAGGACGACGGCCGGATCGGCAGGATCCGCGTCACGTACGAACTCGACATCCCCGCCGAAGCCAACAACGGCAAGGCGGCCGAGGTCTTCGCCCGCGGTGTGCGCCTCACGCACGAACAGCACTGCACGGTCAGCCGCACGGTCGAACACGGCGCCCGGGTCGAGGCGATCCTGCCGGACGGCACGGTGGGCTTCGAGGGCTAGCCGAGTAGTTCCGAACTGACGGACGTTCCAGAACTGACGGACGCTATTGACAGCTGGGTGCGGTCGACTCGGCCGCCCGGGCGAGCAGTTCGGCCCGGCTGATCGCGTCGGCCCGGGTGGACGGGACCGTACAGGCGTAGGACCCGGCCACCGCCCCGTACAAGGCGCACCGCCGTACGTCCTCGCCGCCGAGCCGGCCGAACAGGAAGCCGGCGGCGAAGGCGTCGCCCGCGCCGTTGGAGTCCACGACGGGTGCGGGCGGGGTGACCGCGGGCACATGGGTGAGCTCGTCGTCCGCCAGCAGGTACGCACCCTCGGCCCCGGCGGTCGCGACGACCACCTCGGCCCGGCCGCGCGCCACGATGTCCCGCATCGTGCGCTCCGGATCGGCGAGCGCGGCCGTGGACAGGAAGACGAGGTCCGCTTCGAGCGCGAACTGCTCGTGGTACGGGTTCTCGCCGTCCCAGTTGTGCAGATCGGTGGAGACAGTCAGGCCCGCCTCCCGCAGCAGCGGCAGCGCGAAGGCGCACGGGTACGTGATCACGACATGCGCGTGCCGGCTCACGGCGGCCAGGTTCCGTACGGTCGCCTCGGGCAGCCGGTCGGACTCCTGCGAACGCGAGTCGTCGTACAGCGAGAGCCGCCGCCCGTCGGGGCCGACCAGATTGACCGCGCGCTTGGTGCCGCCGGGGAGGGGAACGGTGGTGAAGGGGATGCCCCGTTCGCGGTGCAGCGCGCGCACCAGCTCGCCCTCGTGGTCCTCGCCCACCATGTCGAGGTGATGGGTGCGCAGCCCCAGGGCGCCGACCGAGACGGCGACGAAGTCCCCGCTCTGCCCGGCGCGCGTCACGATGCCCGGCCGGATCATGTAGCTGTCGGCGAACGGCAGCGGCAGCTCCGGCACATGGACGATGGTGTCCACGCCGGAACCGCCCAGGACGAGGACATCGGTCTCGGTGCGCATACGTTCCTCTCGGTCGGGGGCCTGCTCGACGTTCTAGACTCTCCCTCAGGCGGACGGCGAGGGGGGAACACGATGAGCAACGACGAGGGCGTGACGGTCTATTGGCGCCCGGGCTGCCCCTACTGCATGCGCCTGCGCGTCTCCCTGCGCCTGAAGAAACTGCCGCGCACCGAGATCAACATCTGGGAGCACCCCGACGCGGCCGCCTTCGTCCGCTCGGTCGCCGACGGCAACGAGACCGTCCCCACGGTCGTCGTCGCCGGCCACGCCATGGTGAACCCGTCGCCGGCAAAGGTGATGTCGGAGGTCCGCACCCGGGCGCCCCATCTCCTCGCCTGACCCCACGGAAACGGGGCCCGGCCCCGGGGGGCGCGGGGGGGGCGGCGGGGGGGGG
>NZ_JAEIMH010000039.1:57158-75196 GCF_016464295.1 Streptomyces sp. N35
CGCCGGTGATCCGGCGGGGGCCCGTCGTCTGTCGTACGAAGATCAGGCGCCGACCTTCTGCTTCACCTGGGCCAGCGAGGGGTTCGTCAGGGTCGAGCCGTCCTCGAAGAGGACCGTCGGAACCGTCTGGTTTCCGCCGTTCGCCTTCTCGACGAACGCCGCGGACTCCGGGTCGTGCTCGATGTTGATCTCCTTGTACGCGATGCCCTCGCGGTCCAGCTGCTTCTTCAGCCGCTGGCAGTAGCCGCACCACGTGGTGCTGTACATCGTCACAGTGCCCGGCATGTCTCTCGCGCTCCTTAACGGTCCCAGTGCGTGCTCGCACCTGTGGAGAACGTACGTCAGGCGTGCGCCATTCCCACAAAGGACCGCTCATTAGTACGACGGAAGCGGCCCCCTGTGGACAAGCGGCACGGGCTGCTCGTGAGACCTGGCAGCATGGCGGGGTGACAGCCGCAACGCCTTCCCCGCTGTTCCCGGACGTCCCGGGAAGCGCAGACGCCGTGCTCGAAGGGCTCGACCCCGAACAGCGCGAGGTCGCCACCGCCCTGCACGGCCCGGTGTGCGTGCTCGCGGGAGCCGGCACGGGCAAGACGCGCGCCATCACGCATCGCATCGCGTACGGGGTCAGGGCCGGGATCCTGCAGCCGGCCAGCGTGCTCGCCGTCACGTTCACCAACCGCGCCGCAGGCGAGATGCGCGGGCGGCTGCGGCAGCTCGGCGCGACCGGGGTGCAGGCGCGGACCTTCCACTCGGCGGCGCTCAGACAGCTCCAGTACTTCTGGCCGAAAGCCGTCGGCGGCGGCATGCCCCGCCTGGTCGAGCGCAAGGCGCAGCTGGTGGCGGAGGCCGCGGCCCGCTGCCGTATCCGCCTGGACCGGGGCGAGCTGCGTGATGTCACCAGCGAGATCGAGTGGTGCAAGGTCACCCAGACCGTCGCCGAGGACTACCCGGCGGCCGTGGTGAAGGCGGGCCGCGACGCCCCGCGCGATCCGGCCGAGATCTCCCGTATCTACACGCACTACGAGCAGCTCAAGCAGGAACGCGGCGTCATCGACTTCGAGGACGTGCTGCTGCTCACCGTCGCGATCCTGCAGGACCGCTACGACATCGCCGAGCAGGTGCGCTCGCAGTACCAGCACTTCGTCGTGGACGAGTACCAGGACGTCAGCCCGCTCCAGCAGCGGCTGCTCGATCTGTGGCTCGGCGAGCGGGACACCCTGTGCGTGGTGGGTGACGCCAGCCAGACGATTTACTCGTTCACCGGCGCGACCCCCGATCACCTCCTCAACTTCCGTACGCGCCATCCGAGCGCCACGGTCGTCAAGCTCATCCGCGACTACCGCTCGACCCCCCAGGTCGTCCACCTCGCCAACGGACTGCTTGCCGCCGCGAAGGGCCGGGCCGCCGAGCACCGTCTCGAACTGGTCTCGCAGCGCGAGGGCGGCCCCGAGCCCGTCTACGCCGAGTACGGCGACGAGCCCACCGAGGCCGAGCACACCGCCCGCCGGATCCGCGACCTCATGAACGCGGGCACTCCGGCGAGCGAGATCGCCATCCTCTTCCGTACGAACGGGCAGTCCGAGCTCTACGAACAGGCCCTCGCGGACGCCGGCATCGCCTACCAGCTGCGCGGCGCCGAGCGCTTCTTCGAGCGCCAGGAGGTACGGGAAGCAGGCGCCGCGCTCCGTGGCGCCGCCCGCTTCGGCGGCAATGACGCGCTGCTCGACGACGCCGTCGACCTGCCCTCGCAGGTGCGGGCCGTCCTGTCCACGAAGGGCTGGACCAGCCAGGCGCCGGCCGGCTCGGGCGCCGTCCGCGACCGCTGGGAGTCCCTCGCGGCCCTGGTGCGCCTGGCCGAGGACTTCACCGCCGCCAAGCCCGGGGCCACCCTCGCCGATCTGGTCGCCGAACTCGACGAGCGGGCCGCCGCCCAGCACGCGCCCACCGTCCAGGGCGTCACGCTCGCCTCGCTGCACGCGGCCAAGGGCCTGGAGTGGGACGCCGTGTTCCTGGTCGGCCTGACCGAGGGCATGCTGCCCATCGCGTACGCGACGACCGACGAACAGGTCGAGGAGGAGCGGCGACTGCTCTACGTGGGCGTCACCCGCGCCCGGCGCCATCTCTCCTTGTCATGGGCCCTTTCGCGTTCACCCGGCGGCCGGGCGAGCAGACGGCCGAGCTCCTTCCTCGACGGACTGCGCCCGGGCTCCGTGGGCGCGGGGCCGAGGCGGGCCGGGGGAGCGGCGGGCGGCTCGTCGGTCGAGCGCGGCACCCGCGGCCCCGCGCGCAAGCCCCGCGCCCCCGTGCCCTGCCGGGTCTGCGGACGGACCCTCACCGACGCGGGCGAACTGAAGCTGATGCGCTGCGAGGACTGCCCGTCCGACATGGACGAGGGGCTCTACGAGCGGCTGCGCGAGTGGCGTGCGGACCGGGCGCAGGAGATCGGCCAGCCCGCATATTGCGTGTTCACGGACAAGACGCTCATCGCGATCGCGGAGAACGTTCCGGACGACGCGCAGGACCTCGCGCGCATCCCCGGCGTCGGCAGAAGAAAACTTGATCGCTTCGGAGCCGACGTCCTCGCCATCTGTGCAGGTGAGACGCCCGCGACGGCAGTTGTGGAGGAGGACGGGAGCGACTGAGGAAAACTCGTCGAAAAAATAGTTTGCGCGCGCCCGACGAAGACCCATAGGTTCTTCAAGCACGGAGAGGGGCGCTTCATGAGGCCCTGAAACGGACGCTTCCTGAAGCCCGGATTCCGTGTTGTACTTGAAGACCTTGAACATCAGCGACCGTCGGCTGTGGAAACACAGCATGACCGGTCCCGAGACGCCGAGAGGAGGCGAGCCCAGTGATCAGCATCATCAACCGCACCAAAATGACCGACGTTGACCGCTCGGTCGTCGCCACCTGCCCGCTCGGTATCTCGCTCCTGGGCACCGGTCTGTCCGGCGTTCGCGTCGGCCGCCTGGCCGCCCCGGCTCCCATTGCCACCCCCGTGGATTCCGTCTCGCTGCTCGCCAGTGAGCGCAACCTCGGCGGCAATGAGCGACCGACCAAGGCACCGGAAGCAGCAGTAGTGGCACAGGCGCAGGCCTATGCCTTTGCGGCGGCCGGTGCCGGATCCCGGAAGCAGACGACGACGCAGCACCAGCACATGTGGGCCTACCGCGGGCTCGAACCCTGGAGTGATCCAGCCTGATCGACGATCAGGCCGGCGCCTTCAGGGGCGCGGAACCCCACCCGGGATCCGCGGCCCCTTTGTTTGTCCCGAACAGGGATGGATGAAGCAGAAGGGGCCACCGGACAAGCAGTACCTGGTACCAAGCCGCCACCCGGCCAACAGGCCGGAACGACCAGACGAGGAAGACACACACCGTGCCTACCGAAACGCACGCCCCGTCAGTACCGCCTTCAGAGACGAACCCCCCGCCCGGCCTTCAGGAGAACACCTTGACTCCCCTCACCGCGCTCACCGCGCTCGACGACGCCATCGAGAACCTCGGCGTGCCCGTCCCCTGCCGTTCCTTCGACCCGGAGGTCTTCTTCGCCGAGTCGCCGGCCGATGTCGAGTACGCCAAGTCCCTCTGCCGTACCTGCCCGCTGGTCGAGGCCTGCCTCGCCGGTGCGAAGGAGCGGCGTGAGCCCTGGGGTGTCTGGGGTGGCGAGCTGTTCGTCCAGGGTGTGGTCGTCGCCCGCAAGCGGCCCCGTGGCCGCCCGCGCAAGAACCCGGTCGTCGCATGAGCACCGCCGGAACCATCGACCGTCCCGAGACGCACGACCCCATGAAGCAGGCCCCCATGCTGCACCGATTCAAGTCGGCCACTGCCGACCGCGAGCCGCTCGGCTCCGCAACCACTGACTTCTCCCACACCGGTGTGACCGCGTCACGCCAGAACAGGACCCGCGAAATGCAACTCCAACCTGAAGCCCTGGCCCGTGCACACATGCACGAGCGCATGCGCGAGGCCGACGCCGAGCGCGAGGCCGTGCGCCTCGTGTCCGCGCGCCGGATGCAGCGCCGTGCGGAGCGAGCCTCGCTCCGTGCGCGCCGCGCCCTCGCGATGGCGGTCATGAACTGACCGCGGTCGTCCTCGCGATGACGGCCGTCCACCGGGCGCCCGAGCGAGCTTGATCCTTCCGTGTACCGCGGGGGTCGTCCGAACCGGGCGGCCCCCGCGGTGCGTTGTGCCCGGGCGTCCGAGGGCGCGGGGCTATCGTCACGGTGTGGACGAGCAATCTCGCGCTGTGGAACAGCTGGTGTGCGCCCCCTGCGGCACCACGGCCGACTCACCCCGGCCGACCTGGACCTGCTCCGTGGAGAACGGCTGCCGCCGCTACTTCTGCGACGACTGCTCGCGCGAACATCTGCGTGCGATCGAGGGGCGGTTGGACTCGTCCTGGTGGTGAGGGTGCTGGGGCCGGCAGGGGATCAGGCCTGAGCCGCCGTCTCGTCCGGCTCCTCTTCCTCGTACTCCTCATGGACGAACCCGGGCACCCACTCCTCGAGTTCATCCCGCATCCGCACCGTCGCGCCCAGCTGGCAGAGGACTCCGATGGTGCTCAGCGTGACGCGGTGGATCAGCAGATACGCGGGCGGCAGATTGAGCCGCTTGCCCAACTGGTAGGCGGGGGAGCGGGGATCGCCGATCCGGGCGGCCTGAGAACGCATCCAGCCGCGTGTGAAGGTGAACTCGTCGGCGAGCGCCGGTTCGATGATCGGCAGCAGATAGTCGAGCACCGCCTCCGGGTCGAGGTCGATGCTCTCCTTGACGAAGCCCTCTTCGCAGAGCATCCCGTAGACCTCGTCGGCCTCGCCCTCGAGCGCCATCCGCAGCGCCAGACCGATGGTCTCGGGCAGCCCGCCGGACAGCCGGTCCACGGTGCCGAAGTCGAGAACACCCAGACGCCACGTGGCAGCGTCCGAGCCGTCCGCGTCTTCGGAGCCGTCCGTGGTGTCCGGCACGAGGCGGAAGTTGCCCGGATGCGGGTCGGCGTGCAGCAGCCCGGTACGGGCGGGGCCCGAGAAGAGGAAGCGGGTGAGCAGCTGGCCGGCGCGGTCGCGCTGCTCCTCGGTGCCGTCCGCGATCACCTCCGAGAGCGGGATGCCGTCCATCCACTCGGTGATCAGCACCTGCTCGGCCTGGTGCACCACCGCCGGCACCAGGACATCCGGATCCCCGGCGAACTCCTCGGCCATGGTGCGCTGCGCGGCCGCTTCGAGCCCGTAGTCGAGCTCCTCCGAGACCCGGTCGCGCAGCTCCGCGATCAGCGGCTTGATGTCCATACCGGGGATGAGCGGACCGAGCAGGCGGGCGAACCGGCTCAGCTGATTGAGGTCGGAGAGCAGCGCCTCACCCGCACCCGGGTACTGCACCTTCACGGCGACCTCACGGCCGTCGTGCCACACCGCCCGGTGCACCTGGCCGATCGACGCGGCGGCCGAGGGCTTGTCCTCGAACTCCTCGAAGAGACCGCGCCAGTCCTCGCCGAGCCGCTCGGCGAGCACCGCGTGCACGGTGCGCGTCGGCATCGGAGGCGCCGCCTCCTGCAACTTGGTGAGTGCCGCGCGATACGGACCGGCTATCTCCTCGGGCAGCGCCGACTCGAAGACGGACAGCGCCTGCCCGAACTTCATCGCCCCGCCCTTGAGCTCACCGAGCACCTTGAACAGCTGCTCCGCGGTGCGCTGCTGCAGCTCCTTGCCGACGAGCTCGGCCGATTTGCCGCCGATCCGCTTGCCGAGCCCCCAGGCCGAGCGCCCGGCGAAGCCGAGCGGCAGCGCGGCCAGTTTGGCGGTTCGGGTGACCGCCTTGCGAGGAAGATCAGACATGCGCCCCTCCTGCTCCGGAAACCGGACTCCCAGTCCGGGGACCGGACTGCCGCGCCTTGACGGGCGGTTGATCACCGACGCGTCCTGTCACGCGGCGGGTCTGCTCGGTCATTGTCCCTTGTGGCGCTGGATCTTCCGAGGGCGCGTCGGAGTTGTGACGTACAGGTGGCCGTACCCAGCTGTTTTGTGCCCCGCACGGGCAGCCGGGATGCGGGCGCAGAGGGACGGACTGCCAGGCGAGTTGGGGGAGGGCGAGCTCCCAGCGGTGTCCGGCGGCGGCGGGTGTCTCCCCGTCGAGGTGGGCCAGGGCATGGGCGGCGGTCAGCCCGGCGACGGCGGCCGAGAGCGTGAGCGCTCCCGCGGGTACGGGGGCGGCGCGCCCGGCACGTGCGCCGCCGCCCGACCGCCACTGGGTGAGCAGCAGCGGCCAGGCGGGATCCTCCGCGATCCGTCGGCGCTCCAGACAGCCGGCGCAGGCGGAGCGTCCGGGAAGGACGAGCGGTCCGGTGAAACCGGTGGCTTCGAGGACGCCCGCGTACAGATGCGGGATGCCCCGGGCGGTCAGGTGCTCGACCTCGGCGGGGTCGGGTGCGTACGCGGCGAGGGCGTCGCGGGGCGCGAGAACGACAAGGGAGTGGACGCGGCCGGGGCGCGTGGCGCAGCCGGCTGCGCACTGACGTACAAGCCGTCGCGCGGCATCCACTCTGCGCTCCCCGACGGACGTACCGGACAGCCCGCCGGGGGTGATGTCCCACGGCTCCACCGTCCCGCTGTCGACCAGGTCGACCCGCCCGACCCCGGCGGCCGAGAGCAGCGCGGCCACCTGGGCGCCGACCCGTCCCGCACCGCGCACCTGCACGCCAAGGCGCCCGCGTGCGGCAAGACGCCTGAGGCCCGCACCGGGCTCGTCGTCGATCAAGGAGAGTGCGGCCAGCTCCGGGGTGAGGCGATGGGCGACGTCGGTCCGTGCACGTAAGCGGTCGACGGCCGGATCGCCCGCACCGGCGGTCGCGTCGTCGAGCAGTCCCGCCGCGGTGAGGCGCTCCAGCAGGGCGTCCAGGTGGCCTTCCGGCAGGCCCGCGTCCCGCGCCTCGGCCCGTAGCAACGGCACCCCGCGCGTCCCGTCGAGCTTGCGGAGCAGGGCGAGCATGCCGACCGCGACCGGGCCGAGCGTGCGGGCGTGCGCGGGGGTGACACCGAGTTGCAGGGTCGTGAGATCACGCCAGGCGTGGCGCAGCGAGGTCTTGAGTCGCGGGTGCATGTGCACACGGTGCACCAGGGCCCGCTCACCCTGCCGAAAGTTGTCCACAGGCGGCCTGATAAGTCGTACAAACGAGACCCGTCCGCGGGCCGCCAGGCCGGAACCCGCCCGGAGACGGGACTTCCGGCGGCGACAGCCGGTAACGTCGGGGCGTGCCCGCCGACCCACTGCACCGCGCCGGAAGTCCACAGCGCAGCACGAAGCACCAGCCGCCACGCGGCCCGGCGGCGAGCGCGGACCGGGCCGGCCCGGACCAGGCGGACCTGGAGCAGGGGCCGGTCGAGGTGCGCAGAAGCGCCCGTCGGCGGCGCACGGTCTCCGCGTACCGTGAAGGCGACCGCACCATCGTGCTGATCCCCGCCCGGATGTCCGAGGCTGAAGAGCGGCGCTGGGTCGGTGTGATGCTCGACAAACTCGCAGCTCAGGAAAGCAAGCGGCTGCTCGGTGACGCGGAACTCGCCGAGCGGGCCGAGCTGTTGTCCGGGCAGTACTTCGAGGGCCGTGCCCGGCCCACCTCCGTACGCTGGGTCACCAATCAGAACACCCGCTGGGGTTCCTGCACCCCGGCCGAGGGCAGTATCCGGCTCTCCCACCGCCTCCAGGGAATGCCCGAGTACGTGGTCGACTACGTGCTCCTGCACGAGCTCGCCCATCTTCTCGTCCCTGGTCACGGGCCCCGCTTCTGGCGCCTTCTGGAGGCGTACCCCCGTACCGAAAGAGCCCGCGGCTACCTCGAAGGGGTGGTAGCCGCCGAGCGTCTCCCGCACCTGCCGGCCGCCCGCACGGAATAGTCACAACCCGGCGGCGGTGAAGCCGCTGTGTACCGAGTCTGTCCCGGCTTGGCCCATGCCCAGGATTTGCGGTTAGCCTGACGCGCGACGCACACATCATCGGGATGGGGGACGGTCGTTACGCATGGCCAGGGAATTCCAACGCGGCCACAAGGCCAAGATCAGTGATCTCACTCCGGGCACGGATCTGTACGTAGGTGTGCAGATCGCGGCTCCTGGACTGAGCTTCGACATCAGCTGTTTCGGGCTCGACGCCAACGAGCAGCTCTCCGACGACCGCTATTTCATTTTCTTCAACCAGCCGAAGTCGCCCGAGGAGTCCTTGCAGCTGCTCGGCGCGCAGTCCGGTGACACGGAGTCGTTCCGGGTCACGCTCGACCGTATTCCGCCACAGATCCACCGGCTCTCGTTCACCGCGACGATCGACGGCAACGGACAGATGTCGCAGATCGGACCCGGCTACATCCGGATCGTGGCCGGCGGCGAGGAGGTGTGCCGGTACGCCTTCGACGGCTCCGAGTTCACCACCGAGCGCGCCGTGATGCTCGGCGACTTCTATCTGAAGGACGTCTGGCGGTTCGCGGCCATCGGCCAGGGCTTCGACGGCGGGCTCGACGCGCTCCTGAAGAACTTCGGTGGCGAGGTCGCCGAGGAGCAGCCCCAGGCGCCGCAGCAGGGTGCGCCCTCCTTCGGTGCGCCTGCGGCACCCGCTCCGGCCCCGTCCTTCGGCGCCCCCGCGGCACCCGCTCCGGCGCCCGCGCCGGCCCCGGCACCGAACTTCGGCGCCCCGGCCGCACCGGCCCCGCAGCAGACACCGCAGCCCCAGCCCCAGGCGCCGAGCGTCCACACGGCCCCCACCGTCGTCGCCCCGATGCCCACCGGCACCGTCCCGCCGCCGGCCCCGGCTCCCGGCCAGCCCGCGCCGCCGCCCGGATACGGACAGCAGCCGCCGCCGGGTTACGGGCAGCAGCCGCCCCAGCAGCCGCAGTTCGGGCAGGTCCCCGGCCAGCCCGCCGCGCCTCAGGGGTACGGTCAGCCGCCCGGCATGCCCGGACAGCCCGGCGCTCCTGCCGGATACGGCATGCCCCAGGCCCAGCCCGCCACGGGCCCCGGTCTGCAGGCCGCGCTCCAGCCGTACAAGGAGACGGCCACCGGCACCCGCTGGACCCCGCAGAACCAGCAGATGATGCGGGTCGACCTGAGCATGGGCGGTACGCCCGTCCTCGCCCGCCAGGGCAGCATGGTGATGTACCAGGGCAAGGTCGACTTCTCGTACAAGAGTGCCGGTTTCGCGGGCCGGATCATCGGCAACGCCACCGGCCAGGAAATGCAGTTGATGCGCTGCACCGGCCGCGGCCAGGTCTTCCTCGCCGAGAACGGTGCGCATCTGCACTCCATCGAGCTGCAGGGCGACGGCATCTGCGTCTCCGCCGAGAACGTCCTCGCCTTCGACGAGACGCTGCAGCACGAAGTGCGGCGCATCGAGGGGCACGGAATCCCCGGCGGCGCGCTGTTCACGATGCAGTTCCAGGGCACCGGCACCGTCATCGTGAAGACCCACGGCATTCCCGTGGTCCTTCCGGTCACGCCCACCACGTACGCGGACAGCAATGCGATCGTGGCGTGGTCCTCCGCGGCCCAGGTGATCATTTCCAGCCAGGTGCGCCTGCGCCGGAATTCCTTCCCGGGTCACAGCGGAGAGACCGTGAATCTCCAATTCCGGGGAGCGCCCGGCAACTTCATCGTCGTCCAGCCCTACGAGGTCTGAGGGAGCCCGAAGAAATGATGCAGCAACTCGCGGGCTACGCCCCGACCCCGATGGCCGCTCGTATGGAGAACCACGGCCGCACGATGCTCAAGGTCGCCATGGCCAGTGGCCAGGACCTTTACGCGCGCACCGGCTCGATGGTGTCGTACGAAGGCTTCATCCAGTACGAGCCCAACCCGCCGGCCGTCCGCCAGATCGCCTCGCAGTGGATCACCGGCGAAGGCGCGCCGATCATGAAGTGCTCCGGCGACGGCCTGCTCTACCTGGCCGACTACGGCGCCGACGTGGTCGTGATCAACCTGAACAACGACTCGCTCTCGGTCAACGGCACCAACCTCCTTGCTTTCGACGCGCACCTGCAGTGGGGCGTCGAGAAGGTCAAGGGCATGGCGAAGTTCGCAGGCCAGGGTCTGTGGAACGTCGAGGTCGCCGGCACCGGCTGGGTGGCCATCACCTCGCGCGGCACGCCGCTGGTCGTCGACTGCGGCCGCGGCGAGGACGAGACGTACGTCGACCCCGACGCCCTGCTCGCCTGGTCCCCGAACCTCAAGGTGAAGGGCAAGCGCAGCTTCAAGGCCTCCTCCCTCGTGGGTCGGGGCAGCGGAGAGGCCTACCAGATGGCCTTCTCCGGCCAGGGGATCGTCGTCGTACAACCGAGCGAGGACAGCTCCGACCGCCTGCGGGTCCGGGGCTGAGGGGGAGCGAACCAACCATGCAGAGTGCGCTTTTCAGCCAGACCGAGAACCAGACCCAGGAGCGCTACGCCCTGCAGAACCCGCAGTTGCTGCGGGTCGCCCTGCAGGGCCATGACGACCTGCTCGCCCGCAAGGGCGCGATGGTCGCGTACCAGGGCCTGGTCGAGTTCGACGGCGAGTACCAGTCGGCCGGCCAGCGCCGGTCCCGCAGCCGCACGGGCGAGGGCCTCGACCTCATGCGCTGCTCCGGCCAGGGCACCGTCTACCTCGCCAACCTCGCGCAGTACATCCACCTCGTGGACGTCGAGCGCGAGGGCCTCACGGTGGACAGCGCGTACGTCCTCGCGCTCGACACGAACCTCAACCATGAAGTCATCGCGGTGGACAGCCAGTACGGGATCTCCGGATCCGGCAAGTACCAGCTGAACATCACCGGCACCGGCAAGGTCGCGCTCATGACCTCGGGACAGCCGCTGATGATGCAGGTCACGCCCGAGAAGTACGTGAGCGTCGACGCCGACGCGATCGTCGCCTGGTCGACCTCCCTGCGCGTACAGATGCAGGCGCAGACGACCAACTCGAGCGTGCGCCGCCGGCGCGGCAACACCGGCGAGGGCTGGGAGCTCAGCTTCCTCGGCCAGGGCTATGTCCTGGTCCAGCCCAGCGAGGTCATGCCGCCGCAGAACGCGGTGATCGGCTCGGGCGTCGCCGCCCAGTTCGGCGCGGGCCAGCAGGGTGCCCGCGGTCAGAACCAGGGCAACGCCTGGTCGTAGCAGGGCAGTTGGTCATGGGTAAGGGGCGGGTGCTTGTGCACCCGCCCCTTACCCATGAGCTGGGTCAGAGCCGGGCGCGCGCCCGCTCGGTCAGGCGTACCACCGACTCGTCGGCCACATCCGCCACCTCGTCGTACGCGAACCAGCGCAGATCGAGGGACTCGTCGCTGATCGCCTCCGGCGCACCGGCCGGCGCGAGCGCCACGTACTGGATGTCCAGGTGCCAGTTGCAGGGCGCCGGAATCGGATGCCGGTCCAGGCGCACCGGTCCGCCGTCGAGCAGCGTGAGCCCCTCGATGCCGGACTCCTCGGTGGCCTCGCGCAGCGCGGCGGCCTCCATCGAGGTGTCGCCCGGCTCACAGTGGCCGCCCATCTGCAGCCACATGTTCAGCTTCTTGTGCAGTGTGAGCAGCACCTTGCCGCGCGAGGGGTCGACGACCAGCGCGGAGGCCGTCAGATGGCCGGCCTCGCAGGCCTTCCACATGCCGTCGGGGTGGGCCGCCAGATGATCCAGATACGTCTGGCGCAGCTCTTCCTGGTCCTCGTACGCCTTCAGTACGAGGACCGCGTCATCGTGCAGGCTCACTTGCTGTCGTCGCCCTCTTCGTCGTCCTTTTTGTCCTTGCGAAGGTCCGGCTTCGAACCGCCCGCCGCCTCGCCAAGCATCTTGTCGATCGCGTCGAAGTCCAGCTTCGGCTCGTCGTCGCCCGACGCGTCCGCGCCCTGGTCACCGCGGTGCACGAAGCCGTCCGGGTCGTCCAGGTCCTTCGCGGTCGGCAGCATGTCCGGGTGCGCCCACAGACCGTCGCGGCCGTCGAGGCCACGGGCGTCGGTCAGCGAGGCCCACAGGCGCGCGGCGTCGCGCAGCCGGCGCGGACGCAGCTCGAGACCGATCAGGGTCGCGAAGGTCTGCTCGGCCGGACCACCGCTCGCGCGGCGCCGGCGCAGCGTCTCGCGCAGGGCGTTCGCCGAGGTCAGACGGTCCTTGGCGGCCTCGTGCACCACCGCGTCCACCCAGCCCTCGACCAGCGCGAGCGCCGTCTCCAGACGGGCGAGCGCGGCCTTCTGCTCGGGGGTGTCCTGGGGCTGGAACATGCCCTGCTGCAGTGCGTTCTGCAGCTCCTCCGGGTTCGACGGGTCGAACTGGCCGACCACGTCCTCCAGCTTGGAGGTGTCCACCTTGATCCCGCGCGCATAGCCCTCGACGGCGCCGAACAGATGCGAGCGCAGCCACGGAACGTGCGCGAAGAGCCGCTGGTGGGCGGCCTCGCGCAGGGCCAGGTACAGCCGCACCTCGTTCTGGTCGATGCCCAGGTCCTTGCCGAACGCCTGGATGTTCACCGGAAGCAGCGCGGCCTTGCCGGCCGGGCCGAGCGGCAGGCCGATGTCCGTCGAGCCGACGACCTCGCCCGCGAGCACGCCCACGGCCTGGCCGATCTGCTGGCCGAACATGGCGCCGCCCATGGACCGCATCATCCCGATCAGCGGGCCCGCCATGGCCTGCATCTCCTCGGGCAGTACGTCACCCATGGCCGCGCCCACGCGCTCCGCCACCGGGTCCACGAGCTCCTGCCAGACCGGGATGGTCGCCTCGACCCACTCGGCACGCGACCAGGCCACCGCCGTGTTCGCGCCCGAGGGCAGCGAGGTCACGCCGTCGAGCCACAGGTCCGCCAGACGCACGGCCTCCTCGACCGCGGCGCGCTCCGCGGTACCGACGCTCGCGTCCTTGGTGCCGTCCGCGGTGCCCTGCGAGACGGTCTGGCGGGCGATCTGCTTGGCCATGTCCCAGTTCACCGGGCCGCCCTCGTACGAGAGCATCTGGCCGAGCTGCTGGAAGGCGGCGCCCAGGTCGTTCGGGTTCATCGACCCGAACATCGCGGCGAACGGGTTGTCGCCGCCCGGGCCGCCGGGACCGCCGGCCCCCGGGAACCCGAAACCGAAGGGGTTCCCCGGAACGCCGCCCTGGCCACCGCCGCCCTGCTGGTCCTTCTTCTTGCCTTCGTCGCCGTCTTCCGGCTCCTCCGGCGGAAGGCCGAATCCGAATGGGGTGTCACTCACGGGAATCCTCGGCTCGTAGGGCCGCCGGCTGACTGCCGACGGCGACTGCCCGACTAGACCGACCGACCGGCGGCGCCGATAGGTCTTGCCACCCAGCGTAGACACCCGGCCCGCTTCGGGCCTCGGTGCTCCGTCACCGCAACGGCTGCGGCAGGATGGACGTCACCTGGTACGTACGCGTCATTCATGTACGTACTGAAGACAACCGCTGGAGACGCCTGGTGAGTTCCCCGGATCCGAAGGTTCGCGCAGCGCGAAACGACTCAACCCCGGCCGTACGCGGCCCGGTGGTGGCCATCACGGGTGCCGCCACCGGGGTCGGCGCGCGCCTGACCGAGCGCCTGGCCGCCTCCGACGAGATCAAGCAGGTCATCGCCATCGACGAGCGGCGCGGTGAGTGCGCGGCCGCCCAGTGGCACATCCTGGACGTACGGGACCCGGCGATCGCCGAGAAACTGCGCGGCGCCGACGTCGTCGTCCATCTCGCACTCGACCTCGACCTGGAGACCGACGCCGCCGCCCGCACCGCGTACAACGTGCGCGGCACCCAGACCGTGCTCACCGCGGCCGCCGCGGCCGGGGTGCACCGGGTCGTCCTGTGCACGTCCGCGATGGTCTACGGAGCCCTGCCCGAGAACGAGCTCCCGCTTTCCGAGGACTCCGAGCTCAAGGCCACCGCCGAGGCCACCGGCGTCGGCGACCTGCTCGAGATCGAGCGCCTGGCCCGCCGCGCGCCCCGCGCCCACCCCGGCCTCAACGTCACCGTGCTGCGCCCCGCGGTCCTCGTCGGCGGCACCGACACGGCCCTGACCCGATACTTCGAGTCCCCGCGCCTCCTGGTCGTGGCCGGCTCCCGCCCGACCTGGCAGTTCTGCCATGTCGACGACCTGTGCAGCGCCCTCGAGTACGCGGTCCTGGAGAAGGTCGAAGGCGATCTGGCGGTCGGCTGCGACGGCTGGCTGGAGCAGGAGGAGGTCGAGGAGCTCAGCGGCATCCGCCGCATGGAGCTGCCCTCGACGGTCGCCCTCGGCGCCGCCGCCCGCCTTCACCGCATCGGCCTGACCCCGTCCCCGGCGGGCGACCTCGCGTACACGATGCACCCGTGGGTGGTCAGCGTCAGCCGCCTGCACGACGCGGGCTGGCGTCCGCAGTGGACCAATGAGGAAGTCCTCGCCGAACTCCTCGCGGAGGTCGAGGGCCGGCACACGGTCGCGGGCCGCCGCCTGGGCCGCAAGGACGCCACGGCGGCAGGCGCGGCGGGCGCGACGGTGGCGCTGTTGGGCGCGGCGGCGGTGGTACGGAGGGCTCGCAAGCGACGGGGGGTCTGACGGGCCTGGGGGCAGGGCTTACGGTGTGTCGCCGTGGACGCTGTTGATCTCGACTACCGCGCCCGGACGCGGTCCGGGTGCATCCCGCCGCACCTGGTCTCACGGCTTCTGGAACTCGGCCATGACGAGGTGGTCGAGTACTGGGCCCACCACGGTGAGTGGTTCTGCGCGCGGGAGTGCGCGCGGCTGTTCGGCGAGCGGGACCAGCGGGCCGAGGCCCTGGAGGTTCTCGCCCCGTACCTCGCCACGGGCTGGTGGACCGCCGTGAGGAGCACGACGGAACTCCTGGAGAGCTGGGGGCAGGCCGACGAGGCAATCGCCCTGAGCCGAGCTCGTATGGCAGCCGGCCATCCGTCGGCGCTGGAGTTCCACGCGCGACTGCTGGCCCGGCACGGCCACAGTGACGAGGCGTTCCGCCTCGCGCGGCCGTATATCGACGACTGGGCTATTGCCAGGGCGCTGGTCGACGTTGCGGACGTGGCCGGCCGCAACGAGGAAGCGGCCGAATTGCTTGCCGCTCTGATTCCCGCCGACCATCGATGCGACTCTCCGTGGTGCTGCCGCGGCCTGGATGCGGACACGGCGATCAGCCTGCTGGCCACCGTTCGTGAACGTCAGGGACGCCTCGACGAAGCAGTGGCTCTGCTGCGCACCCGGAACATCACGTCGGTCAACGGTCGCGATCAACTGGCCGACCTGCTGGCCGGGCACCACCGGATCGACGAACTGCGCGCCTACGCCGCGACCGAGGGCCTGGGCCACGCCGTGCAGAGTCTGGCCGAGCTGCTGGAGCGGCGTGGCGACGTGGAAGGCGCGATCGCCGTATACCGGCGGGCCGACGAGCCTCCGGGCAGCGACCCCAACTCCGCCTACCAGCTCGCGCAGCTCCTGGCCCGGCACGGCCGCGGAAGCGAAGCGATCGACGTGCTGCGCGCTCAGGCGGTGGTCCACAACGGAGACGACTGGATCCTCCATGCCCTCGCCGAGCAGTACCAAGCGCAGGGCCGCCCCGGGGAGGGCTTGGCGCACCTCGACGCCCTCGCTGCCGCCCGTGGGGGCGAGGAGCAGTGGGACCTGTACTGGATTCGGCTGTCGCTGATCGCCGCCCACGACGGCGTCGACGCGGCGATCGCGCGGGCCCGCGCCCACCCTGAGAGCTGTACCCCGTACGGGGCTTCTGACATCGCCGAGCTGCTGGCCGGCGCGGGACGGACCGGCGAGGCCGTCGCCGTGCTCGAACGGCACGCGTCGTCCGCAAGGGATCAGCTTGCCGGTTGCCTCATCGAGCTCGGCCGTGTCGAGGAAGCCGTGAGAGTCCTCCGCCGGCCTGTCGCGGCCCCGCCCGATCCGCCGGGCGTTCCCGGGTGTGACGATGAGCCGCCGTTGTGACCTTCCGGCCTGTAGGACCCTCCGACCCCCCACCCGTACACCCGGTCGAAACCGCTATTCCGCGATCTCCCTCCCGTACGGCACGATGGAGGGCATGGCTGCACGGTATGACCACCCAGGCGAGCAGGCGGCGCAGGATCCGATCCGGCTGCTCGCGATCCGCGAGACCCCGCTCTCGGTCGACGAGGTCTTCACGGCCGTCGGCGACAGCGCGGCCGGCGGCACCACGCTCTTCGTGGGGACCGTGCGCAACCACGACGGGGGCGCCGACGTCGACGCGCTCGGGTACTCCTGCCACCCCTCCGCCGAGGCCGAGCTGCGCCGCGTCGCCGAGAAGGTCTGCGCCGACTACCCGGTACGGGCGCTCGCGGCCGTCCACCGCGTGGGCGACCTCGAAGTGGGTGACATCGCGGTGGTCGTCGCCGTCTCCTGCCCGCACCGGGGCGAGGCCTTCGAGGCCTCCCGGCAGCTGATCGACACCCTCAAGCACGAGGTCCCGATCTGGAAGCACCAGAGGTTCTCCGACGGTACGGAGGAGTGGGTCGGCGCCTGCTGATCCCGTACGTCACGGGAGGAAGCACCAGTCCCTCCGGTTGCGTAACCCAACCCCCGCCCTGAGCGTTGTCCGTACGGATGGCTAATCTGCTGATCACTCAGTAGTGATCGGTCAGTTGGGGTCGGGAGGTCGGCATGGCATCGCTCGCATGGCTGCTCATTCCGCTTTTCGCCGCGATCGGCGCGGCCCTGTGGGGCAGTTGGGCCACCCGCGCCCGCAAGTCCGGACGCACCGGCGATGTCACCGAGCTCGCGGGGTACGCGAAGTTCCGCGCCGCGATGGAGGACAGCGCGAAAGCGGAGACCGGGACGGACGCGGCCTGACCCCGTCCGGGCCGCCGTAGCGCCCCGGACGGACCGGCCCCAGGGGTGCACTCACAGGGGCGTCCCGTACTGTCGTTCCATGCCTCGCCGCACCGCGACCATGCTCGCTTCCACCCTGATGCTGATCGCGCTGCTGTGCGCGGGTGTGCTGATCAAAGTCCCGTACGCGGAGATGACTCCGGGCCCGACGGTGAACACCCTCGGCGACCACGACGGCGAGCCCGTCCTGCAGATCTCGGGCCGCAAGACGTACGAGACGACCGGCAACCTCAACATGACGACGGTCCGCGTCACCAGCGCCGACTACAAGATGAACCTCTTCGAGGCCGTCTACGGCTGGATCGCGCACGACAACGTCGTCGTCCCGCACGACACCCTCTACCCGGACGGGAAGACGGAGGAGCAGTCGACGCAGGAGAACGCCGAGGAGTTCAGCCAGTCCCAGGAGAGCGCCAAGGTCGCCGCGCTCAAGGAGCTGGACATCCCGGTCCAGTCCCGGGTCGTCGTCGCCACCGTTCTCAAGGACAGCCCGTCCGAGGGCAGGCTGCACGCCGGTGATGTGATCAAGGCCGTGGACGGCACCGCGGTCGAGCAGCCCGACGACGTCGCCAAGCTGGTGACCAAGCACAAGCCGGGCGAGGACGTCGTGTTCACGATCGTGCCCGCCAAGGAGGCCGCCGCCGCCGAGAAGGCCGGCAAGGAGGCCACGGCCACCGAGAAGATCACCATCACCACGGAGAAGGCCCCCGAGGGTGACCGGGCGATCGTCGGCATCCAGGCCGGGACCGATCACACGTTCCCGTTCACCATCGACATCAAGCTCGCCGACGTCGGCGGCCCGAGCGCCGGCCTGATGTTCGCGCTCGGCATCGTCGACAAGCTGACCCCCGAGGACCTCACGGGCGGCAAGTTCGTCGCGGGCACCGGCACCATCGACGACAACGGCAAGGTCGGTCCGATCGGCGGTATCGAGATGAAGACGGTCGGCGCCCGCAGCAAGGGCGCGGAGTACTTCCTCACCCCCGAGGCCAACTGCGCCTCGGCCGCCAAGGACATCCCCGACGGCCTCACCCTGGTCAAGGTCAAGACCATCGACGACGCGGTGGACTCCCTGGACAAGATCCGCGCGGGCAAGACCTCCGACCTGCCGTCCTGCTCCGCCAAGTAGGCGAGTGCTACCAGCACAGCCGATACGGAGGGGGGGTGCCCGAGCCGGTGCCGCGCGCCCTCCCCCTCTCCCTGGGACCGCGGGGCAGC
>NZ_JAEIMH010000039.1:75206-81471 GCF_016464295.1 Streptomyces sp. N35
ACTCCTACCACGAAGGGGGCTGGGGGGGGGGGGCGCCGCACCGGTGGCGGCCCCCCCCCCCCGTATCCGAGGGACAGAGCGTCAGCCGGCGAACGTCGCCGTCAGCGCCTCCGCAAGCCCCGGCACCAGGTCCGAGCCGGTCAGCACGTCCTTCGGCGAGTCCTTCTCGCGCAGCCGCAGCGCCGACTCGCGCGTGCCGTTGCGCAACACTCCCACCGTCATGCGCACCTCCTGACGGTCCGGGTGCTTGCCGACCCACTTCGCCAGCTGCGCCTCGTCAAGACCGTCCGGAACGGATGCCTCCGCCGACGGCGGCAGCATCAGACGCTCGACCGTGAGCGCACAGCCGGCCACGGCGTCGGGCCAGG
This sequence comes from Streptomyces sp. N35, assembly GCF_016464295.1. NCBI lineage: Bacteria > Bacillati > Actinomycetota > Actinomycetes > Kitasatosporales > Streptomycetaceae > Streptomyces > Streptomyces sp. N35. Next base: position 75,575 of record NZ_JAEIMH010000039.1, read on the forward strand.
CGATCGTGCCGAGGAACTCGTCCAGCGGGGCGCCGGCGGGCAGTTCGTCCTGCTCGATGGGGGTCAGCGCGCCGGCCGTCTCCTCACCGGTCAGACCGAGCCGGTCGGCCAGGCCCGGTTCCTGCGCGCGCAGCTTGGCGGTGTCCACCAGGGCGAACAGACGGGCGGGCTGATCCCAGCCGAGACCGCCGACATACTCGTCGATTTCGAGTACGGCACGGGTCAGCGGGCTCGCGGCCATCGGGGGGCCGGAGGGAGAAACATTCGACATGGCCCATATCCTGCCTGGTTCAGACCCCGGACGAAGAACTCGGCCGCACCGACTCGGACATCACGGATCGGAAACGCCAACCCTGGTCCGGGAACTGAGTAAAGCTTCAGTAAGTTGCACGAGTGGGCTCTACGATCGCGGAGCCCCCACACCGACCGCCGAACTTCGAGGTGCGCACCTTGGCTTTCCAGATGCCGGACCGCGGCTCAGGCCCCCCTTCGGGGCCACGGATCAGAGTGGGCCGTCCGTCCCGGCGTGTCCGCACCCTGCTGATGACGCTCGGCGTCCTCGCCGTGCTTTTCATGGCGTTCGTGATGTTCGCCGGGTTCTGGACGGACTGGCTGTGGTACCGGTCGGTCGACTACTCCTCGGTCTTCGCCAAGACCCTGTGGACGAAGATCGGCCTGTTCGCCGTCTTCGGTCTCCTGATGGCCGCGGCCGTCGGCGTCAACATCTGGCTCGCGCACCGGCTGCGCCCGCCGCTGAGCGCCATGTCGCTCGAGCAGCAGAGCCTCGACCGCTACCGCATGGGCATCGCCCCGTACAAGAAGTGGATCCTGCTCGCGATCACCGCCCTGGTGGGTCTGATCGCCGGCGCGTCCGCCGCGGGCCAGTGGCGTACGTGGCTGATGTGGGTGAACGGGGTGCCGTTCAACCAGAAGGACCCCCAGTTCGGCCTGGACGTGGCGTTCTACGCGTTCGATCTGCCCTGGTACCGCTTCCTGCTCGGCTTCGGCTTCGCCGCCGCCGTGCTCTCGCTGATCGCCGCCGCGCTCACGCACTATCTGTACGGCGGACTGCGTGTCACCGGCGGCGCCCGCGCCACCTCGGCCGCGACCGGTCATCTCTCCGTGCTTCTCGGCCTGTTCGTGGCCCTGAAGGCCGTGGCGTACTGGCTCGACCGGTACGGACTCGCGGTCAAGTCCAGTGACTTCAAGGCCACCGGCAACTGGACGGGTCTGCGCTACGTCGACGCCAACGCGTATCTGCCGGCGAAGACCATCCTGTTCTGCATCGCGGCCATCTGCGCCGTGCTGTTCTTCGCGACGCTGTGGCGCCGCACCTGGCAGCTGCCCGTCATCGGCTTCGGTCTGATGGTGCTCTCGGCGATCCTGATCGGCGGTCTCTACCCGGCGATCGTGCAGAAGTTCCAGGTCGAGCCGAACGAGCAGGCCAAGGAGCAGGAGTACATCGAGAAGAACATCGAGGCCACGCGCAAGGCGTACGACATCGACGGCGTCCAGATCACGGACTACTCGGGCAAGGGCAAGACCGGTGACTCCGACACCGCGAAGGCCGACCAGCGCAAGCAGGCGGACGCCCAGGCCAGTTACCGCCTGATCGACCCCAACGTGGTGGGCCCGACCTTCGACACGCTGCAGCGGCTGCGCAAGTACTACCAGTTCCCGACCACCCTCGACGTCGACCGCTACAAGGACGCCTCGGGCAAGGAGCAGGACACCGTCATCGGTCTGCGCGAGCTGGACCTCGACGGCATCCCGAAGCGGAACTGGATCAACGACCACTTCACGTACACCCACGGCTATGGCGCGATCACGGCCAAGGGAACCGGCACGGACCCGAACGCCGACCCGGCGGGCTCCCCGGAGTTCACCGAGAAGGGCCTGCCGACCACGGGTCAGCTGCCCAAGGGGTACCAGCAGCGGATCTACTACGGCGAGAAGACCGAGCAGTACTCGATCGTCGGCGGTCCGCAGAAGGAGCTCGACTACGAGAAGGACGGCGAGCAGACCACCAGTTACGAAGGTGACAGCGGGGTCAACCTCTCCAACCCGATCAACAGGGCTGCCTACGCGGTCGCGTTCAGCGAGCCGCAGATCATGTACTCGGGCGCGATCGGCGAGGGTTCCAAGATCCTCTACAACCGCACGCCCAAGGAGCGCGTCGAGGCCGTCGCCCCCTGGCTGACCATCGACGGCGACGCCTACCCGGCGGTCGTCGACGGTCGGATCCAGTGGATCGTCGACGCCTACACGACGACGAACGGCTATCCGTACGCCTCGCGCACCACGCTCGGCGACACCACGGCCGACTCGCTGACGGCGGCCAACAACCAGCGTGCGGTGGTGGCCCAGCAGAACCAGGTCAACTACATCCGCAACTCGGTGAAGGCCACCGTCGACGCGTACGACGGCAAGGTGAAGCTCTACCAGTGGGACGAGAAGGACCCGGTCCTCAAGACGTGGATGAACGCGTTCCCGGGCACGGTCGAGAAGAAGAGCGCGATCTCGCCCGAGCTCAAGGAGCACCTGCGCTACCCGCAGGACCTGTTCAAGGTGCAGCGCGAGCTGCTCACCCGCTACCACGTCACCGAGGCGCCGCAGTTCTACAGCGGTTCGGACGTCTGGCAGGTGCCGGACGACCCGACCAACAAGGAGAAGAACGCGGTCCCGCCGTACTACCTGAGCCTGAAGATGCCGGAGAAGGGCAAGACACCGGCGCAGCAGGAGCAGAAGTTCTCGCTGACGACCACGTTCACGCCCAACGGCCGGCCGAATCTGCAGGCGTTCATGGCGGTCGACGCCGATGCCAACAGCAGCGAGTACGGGACGATAAGAGTCCTGAACGTGAAATCGGAAGTGCCAGGACCCCAACAGGTCCAGTCCGAACTCAACGGCAACAACGAAGTCGCGACGTTCGTCCGCGACCTCAGAGGCACGGACTCGGACATCGTCTACGGAAATCTCCTGACGATCCCGCTGGACGAGGGCTTCCTGTATGTCGAGCCGGTCTACGTCAAGGGTGGTAACGCCAACTACCCGCTCCTGAAGAAGGTCGGCGTCTCCTACACGGGCGCGCGCGACCCCGTCTTCAAGGACACCCTCGCGGAGAGCTTCGACGCGGTCTTCGGGGCACAAGGCGCCGATCCCGAGGTGCCACCCTCCGAGGACCCGGAAAAGCCCACGCCACCGCCCTCCAGCGACCCGACGGTCAAGGAGGCGCTGGATGAGGCGCAGAAGGCCTTCGACGAGGCCGACAAGGCGCTGAAGGCGGGCGACCTCTCCGGCTACGACGAGGCCATGAAGAAGGCCGAGGAGGCCGTGAAGCGAGCCATCGAGGCCGAGGGCAAGGCCCGCAAGGACGACTGAGCTGGTCAGAGCTCCGTCCCGCGCCGTGGTACGGTTTGGACACAACGGCGCGGGGTGGAGCAGCTCGGTAGCTCGCTGGGCTCATAACCCAGAGGTCGCAGGTTCAAATCCTGTCCCCGCTACTGAAGACCGAGGCCCGGATCTCTTGGAGATCCGGGCCTCAGTCATGTCCGGGACCGGGAGACCGGTCACGTCCAGGGCCCGACCTCACCGTGTCCGGCGCCCTCCGCGGGCGTTCTCGTACTCATGTCCCTTGAACGCGGGGGCAGTTGATACCCGTGAGTGTGACAACTGCGCCGTGCGGGGGGAGTTGGCAGATCTGTGTTTGACTTGTCTCCCTGTGGGCATGTCGACAAAACGCTGAAGTGACCTCACAGGTCGGGGTATACCAGGTGTACCCGGGTTGCAGGTGGTGCGACGATGGAACTTATGGGGGACAGGGCAACTCTGTTGGAGACAGGGCGACTTACGCAGTCGGCCGACCGGGAGGATCCGGCCACGGCCGTCGATGAGGCACGCCATCGCCACGCCGCCGAATGCGGCGATATCGCCTCGATGAGCGTCCTCGGCTCCCTGCTCCTTCGCCGCGGCGACCTCGACGGCGCCGAGCCCTACCTGCGCAAGGCCACCGCCGACGGCGACCGCGCGGCCGCCAACAACCTGGGCGTGCTCCTCCACCAGCGCGGCTACGCGGACGAGGCCGCCGGCTGGTGGCGTATCGCCGCCGTGGCCGGCAGCGCCGCGGCCGCGCACGCCCTCGGCCGCCACCACCGCGAGCGCGGCGACGAGCCCGCAGCCGAGTACTGGCTGCGCCAGTCCGCCGAACAGGGCCACACCCTGGGCGCCTACGCGCTCGCCGACCTCCTCGAGCACCGCACCGACGTCGGCGCCGAGCGCTGGATGCGCGCCGCCGCCGAGCGCGGCCACCGCGAGGCCGCGTACCGCCTGGCCCGCGCCCTGGAGCGCCGCGCGGCCGAGACCCGCGGCGCCCTCACAGGTACGGCGCCGGCGCGGCCCTTCGGGCAGGGCGCGGACTCCGCGTACGACAAGAGCGCGGACCCCTCGTACGCGAACGGCGGCGCCTGTGCGCAGGAGACCCCCGAACCCGACACCGGCAGCCGCATCCTCGGCGGCAGCCTGCTCGCCGAGGCCGAGCAGTGGTACCGGCAGGCCGCCGCACGCGGCCACCGCCGGGCCGCGCTGCAGCTCGGCGCGATCCTGGAGCGCCGCGGCGACCTCAAGGAGGCCGGACGCTGGTACCTCACGTCCGCCAAGGACGGCGAGGCCCGCGCCGCCTGCGCGCTCGGCTTCCTGCTGCGCGACGCCGGCGATGAGGACAGCGCCGCCGTGTGGTGGCTGAAAGCCGCCCAGAACGGCGACGGCAACGCGGCCAACGCGCTGGGCGCCCTGCACGCCGAGCGCGGCGAGACCCAGACCGCCGAGCGCTGGTACCGCGCCGCCATGGATGCGGGCGATGTGAACGGTGCGTACAACCTCGGTCTGCTCTGCGCCGCGCAGAGCCGCAGCCGGCAGGCCGAGCAGTGGTACCGCCGCGCCGCCTACGCCGGCCACCGCGAGGCCGCCAACGCCCTTGCCGTGCTGCTGATGCAGGGCGGCGACACCGCGGGCGCCGAGCCCTGGTTCTCCAAGGCGGCCGAGGCCGGCAGCGTGGACGCCGCCTTCAACCTCGGCATCCTCTACGCGGGGCGTGACGAGGAGCCGGTGGCCTTCGAGTGGTACGAGCGGGCCGCCGCGGCCGGGCACACCGAGGCCGCGCTGCAGGTCGGTATCGCGCATCTGCGCGAGGGCGACCGGCAGAGCGCCGAGCGGCATCTGCGCTGCGCGGCGGGCGGCGGCAGCGCCGAGGCCGCGTACCGGCTCGGCACCGTCCTCGACCGGGGACCCCGTGACGGCCGCCATGGTGTCGCGCTCGGCGAGGTCGCGGCCGAGAAGACCGAGTGCGAGGAGTGGTACGAGCGGGCCGCCGAGCTCGGGCACCGGCGCGCGCAGGTGCGGATGGGCACCTTCGCCGCGGCCCGTGACGATGTGGTCGAGGCGGCCCGCTGGTACCGGATGGCAGCGGAGGCGGGCAGCCTCGGCGGCGCGTTCAACCTCGGACTGCTGCTCGCCCGCGAGGGCAGCGAGCCCGAGGCTCTCGTCTGGTGGCAGCGCGCGGCCGACGCCGGGCACGGCCGGGCGGCGCTCCGGCTCGCCCTGCTCTACGCGCGTCGGAGCGATCTTCCCGAGGCCCAGCGCTGGTGCGCCAAGGCCGTCTCGTACGGGCCCGCCGAGGTGACCGAACGGGCCGCGCGCCTGAGCGAGGCGCTGCAGCAGGAGCTCACCGCGTGAGCACCCGCCGCAGCGCCTGAGGTGGCCCTGAGCTGGTCACGGATAGCGATTTGCGCTGGTCGTCGCCCTGCCGTAAGGTTGGGTTCACCGACGCGGGGTGGAGCAGCTCGGTAGCTCGCTGGGCTCATAACCCAGAGGTCGCAGGTTCAAATCCTGTCCCCGCTACT
>NZ_JAEIMH010000004.1:0-20107 GCF_016464295.1 Streptomyces sp. N35
CCCCCCACGATTGGAGTCCCTGGTGACCACGGCTCACGAAGCGCCGGCCATATCCGTCGCGGCCGCTCGCCACGACGCGACCACTCGCCACGACGCGGCCGCTCGCCACGACGCGACCACTCCCCACGACGCACCCGCGACGGCCGCCGAGGCGTCCGAACAGCCCCTGCCATCAGGGCAGTTCACCACCACCGAAGCCCGACCCGCCCCCGACGCCGGATCCGTAGGTGCCGCCACCGCCCTCCTGGACGCCTACCGCCCGGGCGCCACCCGGTTCTTCGCCTCACCCACCCGGACCTTGCTCGCCCACGGGGTACGCGCCGAAGTGCCGCATGACGAAAGGCCGTTGCCGCAGCGGGTCGCCGCGACACTCGACGCCCAGCTGCGGGCCGGCAACCGCGCCCCCGTCGTGATCGGGGCGGTGCCGTTCGACCATGACGCGCCCGCCGTGCTCGCCGTGCCGGAGGCCGTCCGCTGGGCGCCCGCGCTGCGTACGGACCCGCTGGTCGGCATCCCGGCCGCGCCGCCCGCGAGGGCCGACTGGGACGTACGCCAGGTGCCCTCCGCGGACACCTACGCCGCGGCGGTGGCCGAGGCCGTCCGGCGCATGCGGGCGCGGGAGTTCAGCAAGGTCGTCCTCGCGCGCACCCTCGAACTCGGTTCGCCCCGGCCGCTCGACATCCCGGCCATGCTGCAGCGCCTGGCCCGCCGCGACCCCGGCGGCTACACCTTCGCCGTGCCCTCGGGCCCGGGCCGCACCCTGCTCGGCGCGAGCCCCGAGCTGCTCGTCTCCCGGTCCGGCGGCCGGCTCGTCGCCAATCCGCTCGCCGGGTCCACACCGCGCAGCGACGACCTGGCCGAGGACGTACGCCGCGCCGCCGCGCTCCTGGAGTCCGCCAAGGATCTGCACGAGCACGCGGTCGTGGTGGACGCGGTACGCGAGGCGCTCGCCCCGTACTGCACGGAGCTCGTGGTGCCCGAGCAGCCCACCCTCGTGCACACCGCCACCATGTGGCACCTGTCGACCACGGTCACCGGCACCCTGTCCCAACCCAGCACATCCGCCCTGGAGTTGGCCTGCGCCCTGCATCCGACCCCGGCCGTGTGCGGCACTCCCACGCCGGCCGCGCGCGAGGTCATCGCCGAGCTCGAACCCTTCGACCGGGGCCTGTACACGGGCATGGTCGGCTGGGGCGACTCCAACGGTGACGGCGAGTGGGTCGTCACCATCCGCTGCGCCGAGGCCGAGGAGCGGAGCCTGCGCCTGTACGCGGGCGCGGGTGTCGTCGCCGACTCGTCGCCGGGGGCCGAGACCGCCGAGACGGGTGCCAAGTTCGGCACCTTCCTGCACGCGGTGGGGGTCGACCAGTGAGCGACCCCGGGACACGCGGCCCTGACGCGCCTTTGTGGCCCGAGGACTTCGCCGAGCGCTACCGGGCCGCCGGCTACTGGCGCGGCGAGACCTTCGGCCGGATGCTCCAGGAACGGGCGGCCGCGCACCCCGGCCGGGTCGCCGTCGTCGACCCCGCGGGCGGCCGGCGCTGGACGTACGGCGAACTCGACGAGCGCGCCCGGCGGCTGGCCGCCGGGTTCGTGTCGAGGGGCATCGGCAAGGGTGACCGTGTCGTGGTCCAACTCCCCAATGTGGCCGAGTTCTTCGAGGTCATCTTCGCGCTCTTCCGGATCGGCGCCCTGCCGGTGTTCGCGCTGCCCGCTCACCGCGACACGGAGATCCGCTACTTCTGCGCGTTCACCGAGGCCGTCGCGTACGTGATCCCCGATGTCGCGGCCGGCTTCGACCACCGCGAGCTCGCCACGCGCGTACGGTCCGAAGTACCCACGCTCAAGGAGGTGTTCGTGGTCGGCGAGCCGGGCGGGCACACCCGCCTCGCGGACGTCCCGCTCGACGCCGACGCGGTCGCGTACCCCGAGCCGGTCCCCTCCGACCTGGCGTTCCTCCAGCTCTCGGGAGGTTCGACGGGCGTGCCCAAGCTCATCCCGCGGACCCACGACGACTACCTGTACTCGCTGTGGGGCTCCAACGAGATCTGCGCGGTCGACGAGGACTCCGTCTATCTGGTCGTGCTGCCCGCCGCCCACAACTTCCCGCTCAGTTCCCCGGGTTCGCTCGGCGCGCTGTACGCGGGTGGCAAGGTGGTGCTCTGTCCGAGCCCGGATCCGGAGACGGCGTTCCCGCTCATCGCGCGGGAGCGGGTCACGATCACCGGCCTGGTGCCGCCGCTTGCCCTCGTCTGGACCGAGGCGGGCCAGGACACCCGGCACGATCTGTCCAGTCTCGATGTCCTGCTCGTCGGCGGCGCCAAGTTCAGCGAGGAGGCCGCCCGCCGGGTCGCCCCGGCGCTCGGCTGCACCCTGCAGCAGGTCTTCGGCATGGCGGAGGGCCTGGTCAACTACACCCGCCTGGACGACCCCGTGGAGACGATCGTCACCACCCAGGGCCGGCCCATCTCGCCCCTCGACGAGATCCTCGTCGTCGACGACGAGGACCAGGAGTTGGCTCCCGGTGAGACCGGCCATCTGCTCACCCGCGGCCCGTACACGATCCGCGGCTACTGGCGGGCCCCCGAGCACAACGCCCGCTCCTTCACCGAGGACGGCTTCTACCGGACCGGTGATGTCGTCCGGATGACGGCCACCGGGCATCTTGTCGTCGAGGGCCGGGCCAAGGACCAGATCAACCGCGGCGGCGAGAAGATCGCACCCGAGGAGGTCGAGAACGTCATCCTCGCCCACCCTTCGGTCCACGACGTCTCCGTCGTCGCCGTCCCCGACGCCTACCTGGGCGAGCGGACCTGCGCGTACGTCATTCTCCGCGAGGGCGCCGAGCCCCTGAGGCCCGTCGCCGTCAAGAAGTTCGTGCGCGAGCGCGGTCTCGCCGCCTACAAGGTCCCCGACCGGGTGGAGCTGGTCGCCGCCTTCCCGCAGACGGGCATCGGCAAGGTCTCCAAGAAGGACCTCCGCACCGCCGCCGCGCAGCACTGACCCAGAGCATCACTGAAAGGCCTTCACGTCATGGCGCTCCCTGCCATCGCCCCGTACCCCATGCCCACCGCGGACACCCTGCCCGCGAACCGTGTCGACTGGACCGTGGACCCGGACCGGGCTGTCCTGCTCGTGCACGATCTGCAGAAATACTTCCTCGGCGCGTTCACCGCGGACCAGTCGCCGGTGACCGAACTCCTCGCCAACGTAGGCCGGTTGACCAAGGAGGCGCGGACGCTCGGCATCCCCGTCGTCTACTCCGCCCAGCCCGGCGGGCAGAGCCCGCAGGAGCGCGGTCTGCAGCAGGACTTCTGGGGCCCGGGTCTGCCGGACGACGCGCAGGCCCGGGCGATCGCGGGCCCGGTCGCGCCCCAGCCGGGCGACATCGTGCTCACCAAGTGGAAGTACAGCGCCTACGTCCGCACCGAACTCGCCGAGCGGATGAAGATGCAGGGCCGCGACCAATTGGTGATCGTCGGCGTCTATGCCCATATCGGTGTCCTGATGACCGCCTGCGACGCGTGGATGCGGGACGTCCAGGCATTCCTCGTCGCCGACGCGGTCGCCGACTTCTCGCGCGAGGACCACGACATGGCCCTGCGCTGGGCGGCCGGCAAGTGCGCGGTCGTCACCACGACCGAGTCGGTCCTCGCCCGGACCGTCACCGACAGCGCACCGAAGGAGGCCTGAGCCGCCATGGCACTGACCGTCGATCTCATACGGGCCGACGTGGCCGACGCCCTCGGCGAGGACCCGGCCGATATCCCCGTCGACGAGAACCTGGTCGACTACGGCCTTGACTCGGTGCGGATCATGACCCTCATCGAGCGCTGGCGCCGCGACCACGGCGTCGAGGCCACCTTCGTCGACCTCGCCGAGCAGCCCGCCATCGAGGCCTGGGCCCCGCTCCTGGGGGTGACGTCATGACGGCCGTACTCGAAGCCGCCCAGCTGACCGGACTCCCGCCCGCCGGACTCCCGCTCACCGCCGCACAGTCCGGCATGTGGTTCGCCCAGGCCCTCGACCCGTCGAGCCCCGCCCAGAACACGGCGGAGTACATCGAGATCCACGGCCCGGTCGACCCGGCCGTATTCGCCAGGTCGCTCCGTCATGTGCTGGGCGAGGCGGACGCCCTGCGCGTACGCGTCGTCGAAACCCCGGACGGGCCACGGCAGTTGCCCCTCGAGGACCCGGCGCCGCTGAACCTGACGGTCGAGGACCTGCGCTCCGCCGGCGACCCCGACGCGGCCGCCCGCGCCTGGATGCATGCCGACCTCGCCGTGCCCTTCGACCTCGCCACCGGACCCCTCTTCGCGCAGGCCCTCTTCCGCGTCGGCGACGAGCGGTGGCTCTGGTACCAGCGGGTCCACCACCTCGTCATGGACGGCTTCGGCTATTCGCTGCTCGCCCGCCGCACCGCCGAGGTCTACACGGCCATGGCGGGGGGCGAGGGCCCCGGGCCGGGGGGCCTCGGGCGTCTGACCGAACTCGTCGCCGAGGACACGGCCTACCGTGCGTCGGACACGTACGCCAAGGACCGCGCCCACTGGAACGAAGCCTTCGCCGACCGCCCCGAGGCGCGGAGCCTCGCCGGCCGCACCGCGCTGCCCTCGCGCACCTTCCACCGCCGCACCGAGCTCATCGACGCCGAAGTCACCGACCGGATCAAGGAGTTGGCCTCCGGCATCCGCGCCAGCTGGCCCGAGGTGCTCATCGCGGCCCAGGCGCTGTACGTGTCACGGGCGACCGGGGCCGAAGAGGTCGTGCTCGGACTGCCGATGATGGGCCGCATGGGCTCGGCGGCGCTGCGTATCCCCGGCATGGTCATGAACGTGCTGCCGCTGCGCCTGACCGTCACCCCGGGCGCCACCTTCGCCGAGCTCACCCGCCAGGTGGTCCTCGGTATCCGCGCCGCCCGGCGCCACCAGCGCTACCGCTACGAGGACCTCCGCCGCGACCTCGGCCTGCTCGGCGAGGGCCGCGCCCTGGTCGGACCGCTGGTCAACGTCATGCCCTTCGACTACGGCCTGACCTTCGCCGGAGCCCGCACGGACGCGCACAACCTCTCCGCGGGCCCGGTCGAGGACCTCACTGTCAACATCTACGACCGCGCCGACGGCACCGGTCTTCGTATCGACTACGACGGCAACCCCGAGCTGTACGAGGAGTCCGGACTCGCCGTCCACCAGCGCCGCTTCCTCGACCTCCTCGGCCGGATCGCCGCCGCCGACCCCCACACCCCTCTCGCGGCGCACGGCATTGCGACAGCGGCCGAACGCACGCTGGTGCTCGACGAGTTCAACAACACCGCACGCGACGTCCCGCCCACGACGCTCATCGGGCCCATCGAGGCCCAGGCCGTCCGCACCCCGGACGCGACCGCCCTCGTGTTCGGCGAGGAGTCGCTGACGTACGCCGAACTCAACACCCGGGCCAACCGCCTGGCCCGCCGTCTCCAGGCGCTCGGCGTGCGTCCCGGAACCCTGGCCGCCGTCGCCGTGCCCCGCTCCGTGGACCTGGTGGTCACCCTGCTCGCGGTCCTCAAGGCGGGCGGCGCCTATCTGCCGCTCGACCCGGACTACCCGGCCGAGCGCCTCGTGTACATGCTGGACGACGCGCGGCCGGCCTGCGTCGTCGTCGACTCCCGCGGCCGCCTCCCGGCCAGTCCCGAGGTGCCCGCCGTCGTCCTCGACGAGACGGACCTGGACGGTCACTTGGGGACCGACCCCTGCCGCGCCCTCACCCCGCAGCATCCCGCGTATGTCATCTACACCTCGGGCTCCACGGGCCGCCCCAAGGGTGTCGTCGTCCCGCACGCCGCTATCGACAACCGGCTGCGCTGGATGCAGCACGCGTACCCGATCGGCCCGGGCGACCGCGTCCTGCAGAAGACCCCCTCCGGCTTCGACGTCTCCGTATGGGAGTTCTTCTGGGCGCTGCGCGTCGGCGCGACCCTCGTGGTCGCCGAGCCCGGCGGCCACAAGGACCCGGCCTACCTCGCCCGCACGATCCGCGAACAGGCCGTCACCACCTGCCACTTCGTGCCGTCCATGCTCCAGGTGTTCCTCGCCGAACCGGCGGGCGCCGCGTGCGCGGCGGGTCTGCGCCGTGTCTTCTGCAGCGGCGAGGGACTGCCCCGCGACACCGTCCAGGAGTTCGGCCGCCGGCTGCCGGGCGTGGAGCTGCACAACCTGTACGGGCCCACCGAAGCGGCCGTGGACGTCACCTACCACCCCTGCGACACGTCGGCCGCGAAGGACGCTCCGGTCCCGATCGGCAGGCCCGTCTGGAACACCCGCCTGTACGTCCTCGACGCGGCCCACCAGCCCTGCCCGCCCGGCGTCGTGGGCGAACTCTTCCTCGCCGGGGTGCAGTTGGCCACCGAGTACCTGGGCCGCCCCGACCTCACCGCGGACCGCTTCGTCCCGGATCCCTTCGCGGCGCCCGGGGCCCGTATGTACCGCACCGGCGACCTGGCGCGCTGGAGCGGCAAGGGCGAGGTCGAGTACCTCGGCCGCACCGACCACCAGGTCAAGCTGCGAGGCCTGCGGATCGAACTCGGCGAGATCGAGGCCGCGTTGGCGGACTGCGCCGAGGTGACCGGGGCCTGCGTCCTGGTCCGCGAGGACCGTCCGGGCGATCAGCGACTCGTCGGGTACGTCACCGGGCAGGCGGATCCCGAGGACCTGCGCGGCCGCCTCGCCACGTCCCTGCCCGACTACATGGTGCCGGGCACGGTGCTCGTCCTCGACGACTTTCCGCTCAGTCCCAACGGCAAGCTCGACCGCAAGGGCCTGCCCGCCCCCGCGCTCACCGCGGGCGGAGGCCGGCCCCCGAGCACCCTTCAGGAGGAGACCCTCACCCGGCTGTTCGCCGAGGTCCTCGGGCTCGAACAGGTCGGCGTCGACGACGCGTTCTTCGACCTCGGCGGTACGTCCCTGCTCGCCGCCCGGCTCGTGGCACGGGTGCGGGACGCCCTCGGCTCCGACCTCGCGATCGGGAGCCTCTTCCAGGCGCCGACCCCGGCCGCGCTGGCCGGCCGGCTCGGCAGGGACGGGAGCGCCGGCGCGGCCCCGGACGAGGCGCTCGGCGTGCTCCTGCCGCTGCGGACCACCGGGGACCGCACCCCGCTGTTCGCCCTGCACCCGGCGGGCGGCATGAGCTGGTGCTACTCCGGGCTGCTCTCCCGGCTCGGCCCCGACCAGCCGGTATACGGGCTGCAGGCCCGCGGCCTCGTCGACCCCGACGAGCAACTCCCGCCCACCATGGAGGAGATGGCCGCGGACTACGCCGACCTGATCCGCTCGGTACAGCCGCACGGCCCGTACCGCCTGATCGGCTGGTCCGTCGGCGGGGTCCTCGCGCACACCGTCGCCGTACGGCTGCAGGAGGCCGGCGAGGACGTCGACCTGCTGGCGCTCCTGGACGCCTACCCGTCCGACCAGTGGCAGGACCAGGCCGTCCCGGCCGAGGCCGACGCGCTCACCGCGCTGCTGCGGATGGCGGGATACGACCGTGGTGACGAGCTGACCCGCGAGGACGTCCTCGACACCCTGCGGCGCGAGGGCAGCGCCTTGGCCGGGCTCAGCGATCACACGCTCACCGCGATCGTCGACATCGTGATCAACAACGCGCGTCTGATGCGCGCCCACCGGCACCGCGTCTTCGACGGCGACGTCCTGTTCTTCACGGCCGCGGCCCCGCGGGCCGAGGACTGGCTCACCCGCGAGTCCTGGCGCCCCTATGTAAGCGGTGTCCTCGACAATCTCGACATCGACTGCCTCCATCCGCAACTGACCCAGTCCCGCCCGCTCGACGAGATCGCGGCCGTCCTGACCGCCCGGCTCAAGGAGCTGGACGGGTGAGCGGCGGGGAGGAGTCCGAGCGCGTGGCCGGCCCGCAGCGGTCCGGAGGGGGCGCCGCCCCGTAGCGGTCCGGAAGGGGCGCCTATCCGTAGCGGTCCGCCAACGTGCGTACGACAGCGGCCAGTCGGTCACGCAACGAGGCGGGTCCGAGAACCTCGACATCGCTGCCGAACCGCAGGAACTCCCCCACCGCGAAATCGGCCGACTCGACCGGCAGCTCGGCCAGGGTCCAGCCCTCGCCGTCCGGGCGCCCGTTCTCCGCGAGGGCCGCGGCCTGCCTCCCCGTGAGGCGGGCCGCGCCCGCATCCGTCAGGCGTACCAGGGCCGTGCCCGAGTGGAGCCGGTCCTGGAAGTCCTCTTGATAGCGCCGCCAGTACGCCACGAGGTCGAAGTCGTCCGGCGCCTCGAACTCCTCGGACGCATCGGCGAGTTCGATGATCTGGTCGACCCGGTACGTCACCGGACGCGGCCCGCTCACCACGTACCAGCGGCCCGCCTTGAGGACGAGCCCGTACGGTTCGAGGCGGCGCTCGACCTCCGAGGGTTCCTTCCAGCGGCGATAGCGGACCCGCAGCACGCGACGGTTCCACACCGCGTGGGCGACCTCCGTGAGGTACGGGACCTCGTCGGCGTCCGCGTACCAGCCGTGCGCGTCCAGATGGAAGCGCGACTTGATACGGGCGCTGTGGACGCGCAGTTCGGGCGGGAGCGCCGCCTCGACCTTGTGCTGGGCGGCGGTGAGCAGGGAGCCGAGACCGAGCTCGGCGGCGGCGCCCGGTACGGCGGACAGGAACAGCGCCTCCGCCTCACCCGTCGTCAGACCGGTCAGCCGGGTGCGCCAGCCGTCGACCAGCTGATAACCCCCGGCATGCCCGGCGTCCCCGTACAGCGGAACGCCCGCGGCATGCAGCGCCTCGACGTCCCGGTACACCGTGCGCACCGACACCTCCAGCTCCTCGGCGAGCTGGGCGGCCGTGAGCCGACCGCGGCTCTGCAGGAGCAGCAGGATCGAGACGAGACGGCTGGACTTCATGAGCACTTCACTGACACAAGATGTCAGTGAAGTGCTTCTACGGTCCAGGCATGGCTTTCAGGGAGAAGTACCTCTGGACCCCGCCGCCCATAGAGGTGGGCGGGCGGCACATCAAGCGCTACCACGTCAGCGCCGACCCGGCGGGGATCGCACCCGACGTGGAGAAGGCGGCGTACGCGATCCTGCCCGAGCTGCTGCCGGAACCGGACAGCACCCCGCCCGCGACCTTCGTGGTGCTGCACCGGGGCGGGGACGACGGCGCGTACCTCAATGCGTACAGCTGGGTCTGGGACAACGTGCTGCACTTCGCGGGCGCGGCCGCCGGACAGCCGGTACTCGGCTGCCCGGACCGCGATCCCGCGCATTTCATCCGGCCCGCATCGCCCTGGATCGGGTGCGTATGGGAGCTTCCGCCGCTCACGCACGAGCGCGACGCCTGGGTGCGCCACATGCTCGCGCCCGACTCCCCCGATTTCGACGGCTACTTGGCCGATTCCCTGCCGCACGGCACCACCGGACCCTTCGCACCGCCCGAATGACCGCACCTTCCGCACCGCTCGAATGACCACACCTTCCGCACCGCCCGAATGACCGCCCCTTCCGCACCGCCCGCATGACCCCCTCGGAGGATCCGCATGTCCACCTCGTACGACTTCGACTTCCTCACCGGCCGGTGGCACGTCCGCCATCGCAAGGCCCTCGACTTCCTCAACCCGCGGGCGGCCGGCTGGCAGGAGTTCGACTCCGTCACCGAGGGCAGTACGCACTTCGGCGGCGCGGCCCACTTCGACGAGATCGCGATGCCGGAGTACGCGGGGCTCACGCTGCGGCTTTTCGACCAGGAGACCAAGGAGTGGTCCCTGTACTGGGCGGACAGCAGGAGCGGAAAGCTCTATCCGCCGGTCACCGGACGGTTCGGCGACGACGGAACCGGGGAATTCTTCGGGAACGACAGCCACGAGGGCAAGCCCCTGAGGGTCCGCTTCCGCTGGTCCGGGATCTCCGCGACCACCGCCCGCTGGGAGCAGGCCTTCTCCGCCGACGACGGCCGCACCTGGACCACCAACTGGATCATGGAGTTCGCGCGCGGGACGACGGGGAGGGCGTGACCGCGTCGTACAAATTCGGTGGAGATTACGCCACCGAAACTTACCCGGCGGTCAGTAATCTGTCCCACCCTCCTACCTTGTGGCCCCATTTAAGCGGCTGACCTGGACGTATCGGTACGTGGCCCGGAGCGGAACGACCCCTCCCGCCCGGGCTTCGCGTGGGGTACGTTCACCGCGATTCAAGGAGCGCCACAAGGAGAACCACTTGCGCGAGTTCACCTCACCTCCCCTGGCGACCTCGGCGCCTGCGGTGGGCGGCCTGGCGGACGCGGTGTTCGACCATGCCCAGGAGGACCCGCTGCATATCGCCCTCGGCCGCAAGGCCGACGGGCAGTGGACGGATGTCACCTCGGCCGAGTTCTGTGCCGAGGTCCTGGCCCTGGCCAAGGGGCTGCTCGCGCAGGGCGTACGGTTCGGCGACCGCGTCGCCATCATGTCCCGTACGCGCTACGAGTGGACGCTCTTCGACTTCGCGCTGTGGACCGTCGGCGCCCAGGTCGTCCCGATCTATCCCACCTCCTCGGCCGAGCAGGTCTTCTGGATGCTGCACGACGCACAGGTCTCGTCCTGCGTCGTGGAGCATGAGGACCACGCCATGACCATCGGTTCGGTGATCGACCGGCTGCCCGCCCTGGAGCGTCTGTGGCAGCTCGACGCGCAAGCGGTCGACGAACTCACCACGGCCGGCGAGCACATCGAGGACGAGGTCGTGCACCGCCACCGCCGCGCGGTGATGCCCGACTCGGTCGCCACCCTCATCTACACCTCGGGCACCACCGGCCGCCCCAAGGGCTGCGTCATCACCCACGCCAACCTCATGTGGGAGTGCGACACCATCGCCGCCCGCTGGGAGCCCGTGTTCCACACGAAGCCGGGCGACGAGCCCTCGACGCTCCTGTTCCTTCCGCTCGCGCATGTCTTCGGGCGGATGGTGCAGGTCGCCGCCGTGCGGGCGAAGGTCAGGTTCGGTCATCAGCCCGAACTGAGCGCGGCGGCGCTGCTTCCCGATCTGGCGGAGTTCCGGCCCACGTTCTTCCTGGCCGTTCCGTACATCTTCGAGAAGATCTTCCACGCGGCGCGCCGCAAGGCCGAACTGGGCGGAAAACTCGGCCCGTTCGAGAAGGCGGTGGACTGTGCGGTGAAGTACGCCGAGGCCCAGGAGCACAAGGCCTTCGGCACCGGGCCCGGCCCTTCGGCCGCGCTGCGGATGCAGCACAGCCTCTTCGAGAAGCTCGTCTACTCCAAGGTCCGCGAGGCCATGGGCGGACGGGTACGGCACGCCATGTCGGGCGGTTCGGGCATGGACCGCAGGCTCGGCCTCTTCTACGCGGGCGCGGGCGTCCATATCTACGAGGGGTACGGCCTCACCGAGACCACCGCCGCCGCGACCGCCAACCCGCCCGAGCGCACCCGTTTCGGCACCGTCGGGCTGCCGCTGCCGGGTACGACCGTGCACATCGCGGACGACGGTGAGATCTGGCTGCACGGCAGCCATGTCTTCCAGGGCTATCTCGGCGACCCCAAGGCGACCGACGCGGTCCTGCACGACGGCTGGCTCGCCACCGGGGACATCGGCGCCCTGGACGAGGACGGATATCTCACGATCACCGGGCGCAAGAAGGAGATCCTGGTGACCTCCGGCGGCAAGTCCGTCTCGCCCTCGCAGCTCGAGGAGCGGGTACGGGACCACCCGCTGGTCGCGCAGTGCATCGTGGTCGGCAACGACAAGCCGTATATCGCCGCCCTGGTCACGCTGGACTCCGACGCCGTCGAGCACTGGCTGAACATGCGCGGCAAGACCTCCCTCGAACCGGCCGATCTCGTACGGGACCCGGATCTCGAGATGGAGGTGCGGCGCGCCGTCGTGGCCGCCAACACCATGGTCTCGCAGGCCGAATCCATTCGTACGTTCCGCATACTGGCGCACCAGTTCTCCGAGGAGCACGGGCTGCTCACGCCGTCCCTTAAGCTCAAGCGCAAGGCCATTGAGCAGGCCTACTCCGCCGAGGTCGAGGCGCTCTACAGCAGCTGAGGTACTCCGGGACCGCACTTGAGCGGCCCGCGGATACGCCCGAGTCAGTTTTCTGACGGGTCATCAATTGGCGATGCGTCACTTATTGACGGTTCATCAGGTCCCCCACAGAATGCGGAGACTTCGACGGAGGGACAGGGCCGTGTTGCGATCGTTCCGCGCCATCGCAGCAGCGTCGGCAGCGCTGCTGCTCGCCACTGCATGCAACTCAGCTTCCAACTCAGCCGACGGCTCGGACAATCCGGGCAAGGGCGGTTCGGTACGGGGAGTGACCGACGACTCGATCAAGGTCGGCGGCATCGTCTCCATGACCACCGCGAGCGGCTACAGCAAGAAGGACACCGACCTGGGCGCCAAGGCCCGCTACGACCGCGCCAACGCGGAGGGCGGGATCAACGGCCGCAAGATCGACTACATCGGGGCCGAGGACGACGGCCAGGACCCGGGCAAGAACATGTCGGCGGCCCGCAAACTCGTGCAGCAGGAGAAGGTGTTCGCGGTCTCGCCGATGAGCTCGGTGACCTTCTCGGGCGGCGACTTCCTGGAGAAGGAGAAGGTGCCCACCTTCGGCTGGGGCACGATCCCGCAGTTCTGCGGCAAGCAGTACATCTTCGGCTTCAACGGCTGCCTCGTGCCCATGCCGGGCGGCGTCATCACCCAGTCCTGGCCCGAGGGTCTCGCGCATGTGCTCGGCGGCGCGAAGGGCAAGTCGGTGGCGGTGATCGCCAATGACAACGACGCGGGCAAGTTCGGTATCCGCACCTACCAGCAGGGCTTCGCTGCGGCCGGGTTCGATGTCGCCTACGCCAAGGCCACCGTGCCCGCCACCTCGGCGCCGAGCGACTGGTCCGCGTACACCAAGGAGATCCTGCGCTCCAACGGCGGCAAGGCTCCCGACGTGGTCGTCTCCGTGATGCAGACCCCGTACAACATCGGCCTGTTCACCGCGCTCAAGCGCTCCGGCTACAAGGGTGTGCTCACCGACCCGACCGACTACGACCCCGGGCTGCTCGCCAAGAAGACCACAGCGCAGGCGCTCGACGGGGTCCATGTGCTGCTCTCCTTCGAGCCGTTCGAGTCGGACAGCGAGCAGATGAACCAGTTCAAGGAGGACATCAAGAAGGCCGCGGGCAAGGATGTGCCGCTCAACATGCACATGATGACCGGGTACATGTCCGCCGACTACTTCCTGTCGATCGCCGAGAAGGCGGGCAAGGACCTGACCGTGGACTCCTTCCAGAAGGCCGCGGCGGGCTACTCCGACACCGGCACCATGGTCGGTGACCGCTCGGGACCCAAGGGACTGAAGGAAGCCTTCGGCTGCGGCGCTCTCGTGCAGCTGAAGGACGGCAAGTACGAGGTGTCGTCGCCCTTCAAGTGCTACGAACCGATCCCGTTCAAGTAGGGGGCCACCGCCATGGCTGACCTTCTTGGCTTCGTGCTGAGCGGTCTGGTCTCGGGCGCCCTGTACGCCCTGCTCGCGACCGGACTCGTCCTGTCCTATTCGGCCTCCGGACTCTTCAACTTCGCCCACGGCGCCACCGCTTACCTGTGCGCGCTCGGCTTCTACGAGCTGCACTCGGGCTTCGGCTGGCCGGCGATACCCACCGCGGTGCTCATCGTGTTCGTGATCGCGCCGGGGCTCGGCTGGGCGCTCGACCGGCTGATGTTCCGCAAACTGGCGCGGGTCGGCGAGACGGCGCAGATCGTCGCCACGATCGGTCTGCTCGTCGCGCTGCCCGCGCTGGGCCTGTGGGTCGTCGAGCTGTTGGAGGACGCGGGCGCTTCGGTGAAGCCCGCGGAGAACCAGTTCGGGCTTCCGGGCGTCGGGCCCTCACCCGCGACCTCGTGGCAGCTGATGGACGGCGTCGGCATCGACTCGGACCAGCTGATCACCTGGGTGACGACGGCGGTTGTCGCGGTGGGCCTGTGGATCCTGATGCGGCACACACCGCTCGGGCTCAAGCTCCGCGCGTCCGTGGACAACCGCTCCCTGGTCGAACTGCGCGGCATCAGCGCGGACCGGCTCTCCTCGCTCGCGTGGATGCTGTCGTCGGGGCTCGCCGGGCTCGCGGGCGTGCTCGCCACTCCGCTGCTCGGCCTGTCCTCGCACGACTTCACGCTCTTCCTGTTCGTCTCCGCGACGGCCGCGGTGCTCGGGCGCTTCATGTCCGTACCGCTGGCCTTCGCGGGCGGCCTCGCCCTCGGCGTGCTGCAGAACCTGGTCGCGGGCTACGCCTCGTTCGCGGACGACATCACCGGCTTCCGTACCGCGGTGCCGTTCCTGATCCTGTTCGCGGGGCTGCTGATCATGACCAGGCGGCAGCGCACCGCGGGCACGGCCGCCGTGGACGCCCCGCCGATCGACTATCTGGCGGGCAAGTCGTGGGTACGCAAGTGGGGGCCGTGGACGGCGGGGGCGGTGCTCCTGGCGCTCGCGTTCTACACCGTGACCACTCCGTTCTGGAGCGGCATCCTCGCCCAAGGCCTGGCGATCTCCCTGGTGTTCATCTCGTTCACCGTGGTCACCGGGCTCGGGGCGATGGTGTCCCTGGCCCAGGCGACCTTCGTCACCGGGGCCGCGATGGTGGCGGGTCTGCTGATGAGCCACGGCTGGCCGTTCATCGGCGCCGCGGTGGTGGGCACCTGTGTGGCGGCGGTCCTCGGAGCGCTGGTCGCACTGCCCGCGCTGCGGCTCGGCGGCCGTTCCCTCGCGCTCGCGACGCTGGCGCTGGCGTTCCTGGCGGACCAAGTCCTGTTCCAGATGGGCTGGTTGAGGAACGGTGACACGGGCTGGGAGATCCCCCGCCCGGTCTTCGGACCCGTCGACCTCACCGACGACCGCGCGATGGGCGTCGCCATGGTGGTCCTCGTGGTGGCGGCCGTCGCGGCGGTCAGCGCCCTGCGGAACTCGCCCTCCGGGCGCGCGATGCTCGCTGTCCGTTCGGCTCCGGCGGCGGCCATGGCCTCGGGCGTCTCCGTGATCCGTACGAAACTGATGCTGTTCACGCTCTCGGCAGGGCTCGCGGGGTTCGGCGGCGTGATGTACGCGTCGTTCCAGACCCGCATCACCGCCACCGACTTCACCGCGATGACCGGTCTGATCTGGCTCGCGGTGGTGGTCGCGGCCGGGGTGCGCAGGCCGCAGTTCGCCGTCGTGGCCGGTCTGGTCTTCGCGATCATGCCGCCGCTGATCTCGGACTACGTCACCGAGTCCACGCATCTGCCGGTGATCCTGTTCGGTCTTGCGGGCCTGGCGCTCGCCAACGATCCGGACGGATACGCGGCGGCGGCGTCCGTACGGCGGCACCGGCGCAAGGCGGCGGTGGCACACACGCCCGATGCCGTGGCCACGGCGGAGGCCGGACCGCCGCCCGAGGGCGCGGCCCTCGAACTGCGCGGGGTACGGGCGGGCTACGACGGCGCCCCTGTCCTGACCGGGGTCGACCTCACGGTCCGCTCCGGCGAGATCCTCGCGCTGCTCGGCCCCAACGGCGCCGGGAAGTCGACCGCATGCAAGGTCGCGGCCGGGCTGCTGTCCGCGCAGGGCGGCACGGTGTACGTGTCCGGGCACGACGCCACGCGGCACGGCGCGGTGCGGCGGGCGCGGGCCGGTGTGGTCCTGGCGCCCGAGGGGCGGGGCATCTTCCCCTCCCTCACCATCGAGGAGAACCTGGCGCTGCATCTGCCGTCCCGTGAGGCACGGGACGAGGTCTACGCACGGTTCCCTTCGCTGGCGGAGCGGCGCAAGGTGACGGCGGGTTCGCTGTCCGGCGGTGAACAGCAGATGCTGGCGCTCGCGCCGCTGCTCCAGGATCCGCCGAAGGTCCTGATCGCCGACGAACCATCACTCGGTCTTGCACCGCGGATCGTGGACGAGGTGTTCCGGCTGCTGACCGAACTGCGGGACGCGGGAACGGCGTTGCTGCTCGTGGAGGAGAAGGCGGCGGAGATCCTGGGCGTCGCGGACACGGTGGCGTATCTGTCCCAGGGCAAGGTGACCTGGTGCGGCCCGCGCTCGGAGGTCCAGACCGACCGGCTCACGGAGGCGTATCTGGGGATCGCGGGGGCGAAGAACGGCGCGGTGCCGGCCCAGGCATCCGGCGAGAGCCCGCCGGAGCCCGGAGCCGAGAGCTCGGCGGAGCCTGGGGCCGTGAGCTCGCCGGAGCCCGGAGCCGAAAGCTCGCCGAAGCCTGGGGCCGTGAGCTCGCCGGAGCCGCCCGCCGGGGATTCACGCGAAGCCTCACCCGAGCGCCCACGTGAGCGCTCACCCGAGTCCTCACCCGCAGCGTCATCCGACGAGGAGGAGGTGGCACAGCCATGAGCAGGTATCTCCTCGAGGCCTCCGGTATCGGGGTCCGCTTCGGCGGGATCAAGGCCCTCACCGACGTCTCGCTCGGTGTCGCGCCGGGCGAGGTCTGCGGTCTGATCGGTCCGAACGGCGCGGGCAAGACCACGCTGTTCGACGTGGTCTCCGGCATCCGCAGGCCCGACAGCGGCCGGGTGCTCCTGGACGGTACGGACATCACGCGCCGCTCCCCGGTCTGGCGGGCGCGGCACGGGATGCGCCGTACGTTCCAGCGCCAGCAGCTGTTCGGCCAGCTCACGGTGGCGGACAACCTGGTGGTGGCCCAGGAGTGGCGCGGCGGAGGGGGCGGCCTCGCCGCCGACCTGCTGTCCTCGCCGACCCGCCGCGGCCGGGAGGCCACGCGCCGGGTGCGGGCCGCGGAGGTCCTGCGCTCCTGCGGCCTCGAGCACCTCGCCGAGGACTACGCGGGCGCCCTGCCCGTCGGCCGCGCGCGCATGGTCGAACTGGCCCGTGCGCTGGCCGACCCGCCGCGCGTCCTGCTCCTGGACGAGCCGGCCTCGGGCATGACGGCCGAGGAGCGGGCCCAACTGTCCGCCGTGATCCGCCACTTGGCGAACGAGGAGGGCTGCGCGGTCCTCCTGGTCGAGCACAACGTGGCCTTCGTCATGGAACTCTGCGCCCGCGTCGTCGTCCTCGACCTGGGTTCGGTCCTGGCGGAGGGGCCGGCGGCCAAGGTCCGGGCGGATCCGAAGGTGCGGGAGGCGTATCTCGGCTACAGCCCCTCCGGCGTTTGAGGAGATCCGACCGAAGGGGGTCCGGGGGCGGAGCCCCCGGTTTCGGGAAGGGGCGGGGCGGGGAGAAGAGCCCGCCGCAGGCGCAACCAGCCCGCGCCCGCCCCGCCCCCTCCCTGACCGGACGCGGTCAACCGCTCCGACCGTTAGGGTCGAAGGTGAACAAAATCGACCGCCGACGGAATGGATCGCGCCCCGCCCCCGTTGAAGCGGGACGTACCACCCCACCACGTAAGGATCGAGAGCTCGTGAGCAAGGTCCCCACCATCACCCTCAACAACGGCGTCGCGATGCCGCAGCTCGGTTTCGGCGTCTGGCAGGTGCCGGACGCGGAGGCCACCCAGGCCGTCGCCACCGCCCTGGAGGCCGGGTACCGCAGCATCGACACCGCCGCCGTCTACGGCAACGAGGAGGGCACCGGCAAGGCGCTCGCCGCCTCCGGGATCGCCCGCGAGGAGCTCTTCGTCACCACCAAGCTCTGGAACTCCGAGCAGGGCCACGACTCGACGCTGCGCGCGTTCGACACCTCGCTGGCCAAGCTCGGCCTCGACTACGTCGACCTGTACCTCATCCACTGGCCGCTGCCCTCGAAGGACCTGTACGTGGACACGTACAAGGCCTTCGAGAAGATCTACGAGTCCGGCCGCGCCAAGGCCATCGGCGTCTCGAACTTCACCGTCGAGACCATGGAGCGCCTGCTCGGCGAGACCTCCGTCGTGCCGGTGATCAACCAGATCGAGCTGCACCCGCAGCTGCAGCAGGCCGAGCTGCGCGCCTTGCACGCCAAGCACGCCATCGCCACCGAGGCCTGGTCGCCGCTCGGCTCGGGCAAGGGCCTGCTCGACGTCCCGACGATCGTCGCGATCGCCCAGAAGCACGGCCGCACCCCGGCGCAGATCGTCCTGCGCTGGCACCTGCAGGTCGGCAACGTGGTGATCCCGAAGTCCGTCACCCCCTCGCGCATCGCCGAGAACATCGACGTCTTCGACTTCGAGCTCGACGCCGAGGACCTCACCGCGCTCGCGGCCCTCAACGAGGGCAAGCGCCTGGGCCCGGACCCGGCCGTCTTCGACGTGGCCTGATCCCGCCCTGTCCGCCCGGCCCGAGCCGTCGCCCGTTGCGTACGGGCGGCGGCTCAGGCCGAGTGCTCGGCGGTGTGACCCGCGACCGCCGCGGCCAGCAGCTGCCGTACGTCCGGGGGCAGCGCGCCGCCCATGACCGAGTCCACCAAGTCCTGGGCCAGACGGTGCAGTTTGGTGTTGCTGCGCTGCGACACCTCGACGAGCACCCTCCACGCGTCCTCCGGAGTCAGCGCGAAGGACGCCATCAGGACTCCGCGGGCCATGTCGATGGCCGGCCGTGTCTCCATCGCCCGCCGGAGCTGGACCACTTCGAGGAACAGGTCCTGCGCCGCGTCCACCGGCAGGCCCCCTGGCGGCGCGTCCTCCGCGGCGCTCGCCTCCTCGCCCGCGGGCAGCGCTCCGTCGGAGGACATGAACAGCGGCCGGGTGTGCGTGACGTCGAGCAGCCGCCCCATGGCCGTACTCACGGCCCGTACGGAGATGGTCTTGCCGCTGTCCAGCGCCTGCTGACGCATCCGCAGCAAGGCGTTGAGCCCCGAACAGTCGCAGAACTCCACCTTGCTCAGGTCGAGCTCGATGCCGTCTCGCGTACGGCCGAGGGCCTCGCGCAGCGTTCCGTGCAGCAGGGGCGCGGCGTGCACATCGATATCCCCGCCGACCACGACCAGCCAGCGGTCGCCGACGGCGTGCACCCCGAGCTCCAGCGGCCGAGTGCCGCCGGGTGACGAAGTCGCCTGCTCTGGCATGACGTTGACTCCCTGGTGCTCTTCCTGCGCACAGGTGGTTTCCACCCCGGTCCAAGACTCGCTGTCACAGCTTCACCCGTCAAGCGATGCACGAAACTGATTTCGTCTATTTAAATTCGCCAATCTTGTTACGCCTGTTGGAATGCGCGAAAGCAACGTCCTATGCTGGGGGGATGGGAGCTGTACCTGAACCACACACGGGCTGGACCTTCCTCACCAACCACGCCCGGGTGCTTGCCGTGATCGCAGGCGATCCCTCCGCCCGCATCCGTGACATCGCCGCACACTGCAGACTCACGGAGCGCGCCGTCCAACGGATCATCGCCGACCTCGAAGCGGGGGGATACCTCTCCCACACCCGCCAGGGGCGCACCAACACCTACCGGATCGAGTCGGACATCTCGCTGCGGCACCCGGCCGAGGCCGGGGTGACGGTGGCCACGCTGCTCGCGATCCTGGCCCAGCACGACGAGGAGCGCAGCCAGCAGCCGGAGCAGGCCCGCACCCGGTAGGTCGCGATACGTCCCCTTCTGGGCGGCCGCTCTGCCGACAGCAGAACGTTCCGGCACACCTGCGCCGCGCTTGCCTCCTACGCTGGAGTGGTGAGCAGCCACGAGAACGCGACCAAAGACGCCCGTGTCATCCAGCTGAGGCCCGGCGGGCGGCCGGCGCCGCAGGCCGCACCGGCCAGGGAACCGCTCTGGCGCGACCTGGTCGGCGACGTTCTGCGCAGTGAACGGCTCGCGCAGGAGCGGACGTTGAAGGACGTCGCGGACGAGGCGCGGATCTCGATGCCGTACCTCTCCGAGGTCGAACGCGGCCGCAAGGAGGCCTCGTCCGAGGTGCTCGCCGCCGCGGCCCGCGCCCTCGGACTCACCCTCGTCGAGCTGCTCGGGCGCGTGCAGGGCGAGCTCATCAAGGTCGGCGCCCTCACCTCGGTCGCACCGGCACAGGCTTCGACGAGCGTCTCCTCGTTCGCGCCCGCGCAGGCCTCGGCCGGGCCCTCCGCACTGAGTCGGGGCGAGGTCCGGCTCGCGGCCTGACCTCGCCCCGCCTGGGGTGCGGGCGGGTCCGGGCGCCCCCACCCGCCCGCGGGTCCCGGGGCCGCCGGGCCGGGCCCCCGGCCCCCCCCCCCCC